>JADGNP010000098.1 GCA_017883425.1 Candidatus Sulfotelmatobacter sp.
ATTACGTGGTGATCGGTATCCCAGCTACCCCCGCAGCGGGCTCTCAAGCCAACATCGTCGGGGTAAACAACCTCTACAGCGGCGGCACTGGCGCACTGTGCCCGTCCGGGCCGACGGTGATGTTCGCCTACGCCTCAGGCAGCGGACAGGTGCCCGCTTCTGTGGTCATCTCACAGAGCGGGAACCAAATTGCCTACGTTGAGAATCTCCCTACTGGAAGCTCCTACTTCCACGTCCTGACCATCGGCAACACAGGGACCAACGGGACCAGCGCGACAGCGGCAGTCGTGCCGGGCAGTGCCGGTGGAAACAACGCTGTGGACCAGAGAGTGCTCCTTTCGCCCGACGGCGGCACCACAAACCAAAGCTCCACGAATACCGCTTTCGTCGTTTACACACCGAACGATGCCAACGATGTCGCCTACGCCACGACCTATAGTACGGCGGGGAGTGGCTCCGGCTATTTATACAAGATCAGCAACGTGTTCAACGGCAGTGCAACCCCAACGCTCGCTTGGAGCGTCCCCATCAATGCCGTTCCGTCAACTCCGGTATACGATTCGGTATCGAATAAGGTCTTTCTTACGGATGGCAGTGGTCGTATCGATTATGTGACGGACACTGGCACGTCACCGACGGTTGTTTATAGCGCCGTTTTGGCTAGCGGCGACACGGCCGAAAATCCAGTAATCGTCGATAGCACCCATCAGATGGTCTACGCTTCCTTCAACTCCAACGGGACCAACGCTCTAGTCGTGCAAACCCCCACGAGTATGGCGAGCACCGTCTCGGTACCCGTGGGCACGGAAAGCACGATCTACACCGGGCCATACGAGCCGGACTTTAACAACGCCTGGTACACCGGATCGGGGACACCTCTCATGTACATCGCCGGAACGGGCAGCGGGACGCTTCCAACTCTCTATAGCGTCGGGTTCAACGGCAGTGGCGTGATGAACACCAGCGCCGACGCTACAAGGGCGGCTCTGGCTACCGGCACGGCGGACTCGTCGCCGGTTACGGAGTTTTACAACGCTTCGCTCCAGAAGGACTACATTTTCGTGGGGGTCACAGACCATTGCGTAGCTACCACTGGCGGCGGAACTGCCGGCTGCGTCATGAGCTTGGACATCACCGGCGGCTTTCCAACCGTCAATGCCAGCAGCACCGCCTTGGCCGCCGCTGGAGGCACAAGCGGCATCATAGTGGATAACGACAGTAGTCTCACTGAAGCTTCGAGCATTTACTACGCGACTAAGACCGGGGCGACCCTGGTCAAAGTCACGCAGTCCGGGCTGAATTGACGCGAGTGCGCGGCGTCGCTTTCTAGGAAACCTTGCGGTTATGCCTGCACTGGAATTCGGTGGGATTAGTTTTTCCGCAGCTCAGCGCTGACGTCACGAACACTCGCTCGAACCGGAAGGCGGGTTTCAGGTAGGGCTTCTTGGTTTGCTTTTCCTGAATCAGCCGCTTGTCTTCAGGTTCCGGATTCTCATTTGCCATTAAGCACTTACCCCCTGGAAGCAGACTCGTCCCTGCGACTGAAATCTTCTTCGCCGGGATTATACATTCTACACTCTTGGCGGAAAGATATTCTTCGACTGCTTGCCGGGGGTGCACTATCCTGAAAGAATGAATTGCGTATTGGTGGTGGTGATCTTGTTTTTCCTGCGCGCCAGAATGCTAAGACCCAGGTCGACAACTGGCCGAATGCTCCCACCAAGCAAGGCTGCAACGGAGGGACGCCTGTTGTGATTGTTGTTGAGAAATCGATAACGCTCATCGACCGGGCAAGGTCTGAAACTTGCCATCAACTTGCCATCAAAACGATGCAATTCAGAGGGTGTTTTTTGGCCCTTTCGAGTGCGGGAAGGCTAGATGGGGAAGAGGGTTTTAGCTCATGGACCTCAAAATTGACACGGTAGAAGTGCGGTTTCGGGGGTGACCTCGGTGATCACTGCAAAAGCGGCCAACGGCACACTCAATTGTGCGCGAGCGTGAGCGCGTTGTCTCTGGCGTAGAGAGCAAGGAGTGGCCTATGAATTTGCAGCTCGCGGCTGCAGTTGCTGTAATCGATGAGGCCCAACGATCTAAACCCACTACTGTCCGGCTAAAGCAGGGTGCGCCGACAGTAAGTGACGGGTCGGTAATGAGTTGAGTCTGTTTTGAACTTGCCGCGATTTGAACGTTGGAGCGGCTAGTTTGGGTGCCGGGGACGGCAGACAATGGCTCATGAACCAGGGCCGTGCCGTCTTCTCGCAATTGATCAGATTCCTTCCCGACCGGGAGTTTCGCCGTTGCGTCGAGCGCTACCGGGGCGACATCCGGCTGCGCGGATTTTCCTGCTGGGATCAATATCTGGCCATGGCCTTCGCGCAACTGACCTATCGGGAAAGTTTGCGCGACATCGAGGCCTGTCTGCGTTCGATACAGGGCAAACTGTACCACCTGGGATTCCGCGGCAAGGTGGCACGCTCGACCCTGGCCGACGCGAACGAATCCCATGATTGGAGGATCTTCGCCGATTTCGCGCAGGTATTGATTGGCATCGCCCGCCCGCTGCACGCCCGCGATCCGATGGGCGTCGATCTGGAGCAAAGTCTGTATGCTCTGGATTCGACCACCATCGATCTGTGCCTGTCGCTGTTTCCGTGGGCGAAGTTTCGCCGGCGTAAGGCCGCCGTCAAGATGCACACCCTGCTGGACCTGCACGGCAACATTCCCACGTTCATCCGTGTCACCAGCGGGGATGTGCATGATGTGAACATCCTGGACGAGATCATGCCGGAGGCAGGCGCCTTCTACGTGATGGACCGAGCCTACATCGATTTTCAGAGGCTCTACGTCTTTACGCTCAGCTCGGCCTTCTTTGTCGTGCGCACCAAGTCGAACGTGCTTATCCAAAGACGCTACTCGCATCCAGTGGACAAGAACACGGGCGTGCGCTCGGATCAGACCGTCATTCTGACATCCTTCGAATCGGCATCGGCGTATCCGGATGCACTGCGGCGCGTGAGTTACTTCGACGTGGAGACCAACAAGCGGCTGAAATTCCTAACCAACAACTTTGTGCTCCCCGCACTTACCATCGCGCAAATCTACAAGTGCCGCTGGCAAGTTGAACTATTCTTCAAGTGGATCAAGCAGCACCTGCGCATCAAGGCCTTCTACGGGACCAGCGAAAATGCGGTGAAGACTCAGATCTGGATCGCGGTGTCGGTTTATGTGCTGGTGGCGATCGTACGCAAGCGGTTGGGCCTGGAGGCCAGTCTTTACCAAACCCTACAGATTCTAAGCGTCACGCTTTTCGAGAAAACGCCCATTTTATGCGCTCTTCAGGCCCTCGAAGCGGGTGCCGATTTCGCCGAAAACGTCAACCAACTGATTCTCTTCGACCTTTAGCCGGACAGTAGTGATCTAAACCTATTCATGAAGAAGTTAACCCGCGACCGCGTAGTGCCCACCATTTCTGCCAGAATCGCCTGATCTAGCTTGCGAACCACCGACCCAGGTGTGTGTTTCTTGGCGAGCAACAGAAGAATCCGCGCGAGTCTTTTCTCACTAGAGTTACAATGTTGGTCAATCAGATCCTCTTGGTATCGGATGTTCCGCACCAATAGATAGGCAACGAACAGATTTGACAAGGTCTGTTCCCGGTGAAGCGAGAGCATCATTGCCTTCTTTTCAATCCGCAGAAGGTCACAATCTGTCATTGCGCTTGCAGATGGTATGCGGAGCGGCTGACCTGCAAGGCAATCTTCACCGACAAAATCCCTGTCGCTTAGCAAGCCAAGTGTTGCTTCCTTGCCAGCTTTGGATTTGGCGCTGAGTTTTACGTTACCTTTTTGGATTACAAACACTGCATCCGTCACATCGCCCTGAGCGAAGATAATCTGTTTCTCCAGAAAGGACACAATTTGCCTGCCGTCACCGATGGTGGAAAGGAAGATTTGGGGTCGAAATCAGGTCTTGCCTTAGCACTCATATAAATGGCCATTCTGATGCGAGAAATACCACAGAGTTTACCGAACGATGATGGTTAACGCTGGTCAATTCTGCTCAAAATCGGCGCAGTTGAGTGCGGCTACGGCTTCACTTGACGAGAGAGTGTTGGCGGGCGACGAGCAGAAGCTGCATGAGGGGCAGCCCGTGCGCTTTGAGGTGTTGGCTCATTTTATCCTCGTTTCTCTGCATGTGCTGCAGAGTCACATGTCTGAAAGCAGCGGACGCGATCTCACGCGCCCGCTGCGGCCAGTCCTTCCCGCCCCACTGGCCCTTCAGTCCCCTGCCATCGCTGCCGATGCCGGGACTTCGACCAGACCTGCCGATTTCATCTCACTCACAAAATTCGTTACATTGCGCTCGGCCTGCGCCGGCTCAACTTCATATGCCTGCGCGACCGCCGTCGCCAGTTGCGCCACCGATCGCGGCGACTCCAGCAATTTCCAGATCAGCGTCCCGGTGCCGTTGAAGCTGTAGATCGATGCCAGATCGCCCACCTTGCCGCGCACCGGCACGATCAGCGTTTCTCCCGCGACCACGCGCGCGACGACTGCCTGCGAGCGTACTAAAACCTCTTCTTTCAACATGCTTGCCAAGGTGCCGTCTCCCCAGTTCCGGATTTCGTAACAAACGTGCTCTTCGAAACCCGGTTCGGTTTCGTCCCAATGTGAGATTACGGCAAAGGCCTCCCCCTCCGGCAACAGAAGGAGGTATTTTATAATGCTTTAGTTTTATGAGGCTTTTTCGGTGAGGACCGCAACTTTTTTGACCATCTTCACCAAGTCAGGGAAAGATTGCGCCTTCTTCTTTTTCATTGCCCGACTGCGATGAACCTTCACGGTGTTTTCAGTAATTCCGATTGAGCGGCGACCTTCTTGTTGGGCATGACTGAGACCACCACTGCGATGACTTTGCGCTCACGAAGCGAAGAACTCCACTTCACCGACTTGTCTTCAAAGGTGACGAGCGCGCCGCCGCCTGGTTCCGTTCCTGAAGAACAGATACCGTCCGCGCTTTCCGTGTTCGGGGCAGCAGTACTTCTGGGACGTGCGCTTTGGTGTGAATGCGTGGGGCGGACCTTCCAGGAGCGCGAGAGCGCACTGCTTTTCCGGATGCTGTACACGATGATGGTCGTTCGAGGCGACGATCTTACATCTCTCCGAGCAAAACCGCCGAGTGATCCGCACCAGCGTGAATCCGCGACCGCACCACTCGCAGGGCCATTTTGAGATCTCGATCGCCTCGGCTGGCGTGATCGCCTGGATCGATGCGATAGTCCACTGTCCCCGAGCGAGCAGATGCACACGAAGAGTCGGTTGAAGATCTTTCCTGATGGCGAGCTCACGACATTTTTCAGCAAGGGCATGGGCCAAGGGACCATCCCTCAGGGAAGGGATTTTGCCTCGAACCGCTGCGGCGTCCTTCAGGATCACGTCCGCGTCATCTGACGTCAGAGCGCGGATCGAGTCCGGACGGTAGCCGCCCCGAGCAACGAGGTAACGAACTGCCGCGGGAAAGCAGCGATCAACAATGCCGAGTTCGTGACACTTGTTTGCGAGCAACCGGCCGAGCGGTAGATTCTTCATGAGTTTCGGTCGCGGCCTGGCTTTTCTTCCTGGCACGGTCACTTCCTCAGATTGATCGCATCATGTTCGCGCTCTGAATCCGCGGGCTGAAGGGGAGAAGACTTCGCGGCCCGCGGCTGCACACGGTCTTCTCGGAGCGGTCGGTCTCAGCGCCGAGCTCGGCGCCGGCGCCGATGCCGGCAGGAAGGAAACGGTACCCGACATTGCGAAGAAAGACGGCACTGGCGTATCCCTTGTTCAGCGCGTTGACCGCATCGACCTTGCTCTTCGCCCTAATATGCGAGTAGCGCTGCAGCTTCTGGCGAGAGCCGTGCCCGGCGAGATCTATCACAGTGCGCTTCCCGGTAAGGTCCATCGCTCCCCTGGTCTTGGCAGCAAATGGCCAACGCACGCGTCACCTCCGCAACCGGGGCCACGGGCGGGCGCGACTCCAGCATACTCTATTATGCTGCCTGCCAGCGCGCCCGAACTCAGTCCGTGCAGCGGCTTCCTGTCATGCCCGGTCGATGTTGATTATCGGAGATCATCGTCGTGTTTTCCACTCGAAGGAAAGCTCTGACGTGTTCAAGGTCACAGACTCGCTTGATTTGTCGCAGTAGCATGGATTTGCGCTGGTCGAAAGAGCGTATGTTGGCCGGTTGAGAGGGGCCTGCGCCTTAGCCGATTTGATGACCGTGGCCGAGTGTACCTGAGCGCGACAGCGGCGCTTAAGCGGATTACTGAACCATATGGTAAGTCCATCTCACTGGACGACCAACGTCATCATGGTGCTATGTGAGATGCTCCCCGCAGTGGCAGTCACGGTCACACTGTAAGAACCGGGCGAAGTTATCGGCGCGGGGGGAACGGTCGTGTTACTGGTTCCTCCGCAGCCCACTGACAGCCCGACCAACAGCAAAATCAGCAGCGCTGCGACCACCCATAGGGTTTTCCTGACCCGCGCTTTGGGCCGGATCGGCACGATGCATAAACCGACCAGACCCAGGGTGGGCAGACCTGTCCAGCACGCCAAGAGGAATGGTGTGGCAGGGCGGAGGGATGCGCTGGCGACTCCCGTAGTAATCGTCATGATTGAGGGCAACGAGGCGTCGTCGCCCTGAGCGTCCAACGTGCGCGGGCCAAACGAGCAGGTGGAGTGAGTCGGCAGCCCGCTGCAAGAGAGTCCAATTGCGCCCACAAATTCGCTGGTCGATGACACAGACACATTGACTGTAACCGAGCTGCCGCTCTTGGCTGAGATTGATGGCGTTGCCAAAGTCACAGCGAAGTCGGTTGTGCCCGTGCCGCTCAGTGAGACGCTCAGCACCGGATTTGTCGGGTCTGACGTGTTCACAATGAGCGATGCAGAGCGTGCCCCGGCGACAGTCGGTCCGAATTTCACGTTGATCGCGCAGCTCGCACCTTGCGCCAACCCTAAGCCACAATTGTTCGTTTGTGTGAAGTCCCTGGCGCCGACTATCGCGATGCTACGTATCATCATGAGCGCGCTACCGGCATTTGTAAGGGTTACCGTTTGAGGCGAGCTGGATGTGTTGACGAGTTGCTGGCCGAACGACAGCGGGCTGGAGATCTGGCCGACACCCACGATGCCCGCTCCGCCCAAAGACACGGTTTGCAATGGATGTACCTGATCCGATTCGCCAATGGTGAGCCATGCAGCGAGCGGTCCAGAAGCGGTCGGCTTGAACACAACGCTGATGGTGCAGGCCGCCCCCGCCGCCAGACTCGTACCGCATGCGTTCGATTGACTAAAATCCTTCGGGTTCGCTCCTGCGATCGTAATGCTGTTGATCGCCATCGCGGCTGCTCCAGTATTCGAGATGGTCACAGTTTGGGTTGCGCTGGCCGTGTTCACGGTCTGGTTTGCAAACGACAATGACAAGGGCGACACGTAGGCAAGAGGCAGAGCTCCCACTTGAACAATGTTCGACCAAGCCGAGGTGCCATTCTGACTGAAGCTTTGCACCCGGTAGTAATAAGTGGGGTCCGCCCCAATCGTTGAGTCAGTAAACGATACGGCAGATCCCGCTCCGTCTTGCGGAAGAATCTTGGATGTCATAACGTTCGAAGTGAAGTTGACGTCCGTTGCCCTCTGGAGAGTGAATCCCTCTTCGCTGAGCGAACTGTCGGTCCAGTTCAGTTGAACGTCAGACGAGTCATCGGGGTCGTCACCTGTTGCAGTCAGGGTAGTGGGCACTTCCGGCGAAACCTGCAGAACGACGGACCGCATCATGTCGTTCTCTTCATGTCCGAGCAGGTGGCAGTGCCAAACATACTCCCAACCAAAGTTGGTCAACTCATTGATGACAGTGATGGGGTTGTTATTAGGATCGATGTTTGTGAATCCGGCGGTGGATCCGGCAGGCCGGGTCACGTCCAACAGCCGGACGCTGTCGGGGATTGGCCAAGGCAGCGATTGTTTCATGGGCTGGAGGACAACAATGGCATCCTCCAGCGGATTCATCCGGACGGTTTCCTTCCAGCCGAGTTCGTTGGGATCGGGCGGCCTGATTGCGCCGTCCCAGCCCACACGGTTGATCACTTGCACGTTGAACAGATGGAAATGGATGGCGTGCGTATCAACGCCGTTGTGAGTGATCTTCCAGATCTGGGTCTCGCCGTCCTTCACAATCTCAGTAGGGGGATCGATAAAGCCGTAAGGGATGGTGGTCTGCGTCTGGATGGTGGTAAATGGAATTTCAACGCCCAACGTGGAATTCATACGGCCATAGGGATCGAAAAGCTCTTGTATGGCCTTTGGCTTCATCTGAATTGTTACCGGAGCGCTCGCGCCGGCTGCAGTAAACGTTAGAGACGTGTCTTGGATTCTGGCATAGGTGTTTGAGTAATTTGCGTTGAAAGCCGGTCCGTAAGCAGCTTCGGGCACGAGAGGTGCGGGCTGCGACGCGGCAAAGGCGCCAGGAGTGGTACCGCTCGAAGTAAAGGCTGCCTGCAATGCGGATAGATCAAAGGGAGAAGCAGCGGTACCTCCGGAGACCCGGAATTGCATAACGGTCCGCGTATTGGGGCCATAGCCGGTGAGCGTAGTGGGAGCACCTCCTGTATCGGTCTGGTCGGGGTCACCCGTGTAGTAGTCATAGCGGGGATCGAACGCTGGTACCGGGGCGGGGGCATCGTTATAAAGGATGAGCTTGGAACCGTCCGGAACACCGGAGAAATCGATGATGACATCCGCGCGTTCCGCCGGTCCCAGGAAGAGTGTTTTGTTCGAGACGTTAAGAACCACGATGTCTCTGCGGTTGTAGTTGTAACCAATCGGAGTGTTGGGCAGAACAACCGGCGCGGTCACTAGTCCGCCTTCCGTGCCGATCTGGATCATGGCTGGTCCTGCCGTCGCTGGATCCGGCACACCTCCGTCTCTTCCATCTGTCGGCCAGCTTGGCGGAAGGCCAGTATTGGGGAGGGCTGGCACCATTTTTACTTCCATACCGCTGGCGTCCGCGTAATACAACTGCAGGTTCAGCGAGCGATCGTTGCTGGCATTGAGTATGCGGAAGCGATAGGCTCGCCGGCTTACCTGCAGAACTGGATATGCCGTTCCGTTGACGAGGGGAGTGTCCATGAACGCTTCGGGCACGATGGATGGGTTCGGTGTGCCGGGACAGAGGCGGTTCGGATTCGTCTCTGTGGGGCAGGGGACGGGTCCGTTTTGCGTACTTACGACCGGAGGCCAGAACCACGGGCCGTAATCCCACCGGCCCATTGCGTTCACGCCGGCGTCGTCAGCGGGATTCTGATTCGGCATGTAAACGTGGGGAAACCAGAAATTGCCAAGTCCGCCCCAATTCCAGGTTGGATCCTGGGCGGCGAGCGTCTGCGGGTCAGGTACGAATGTCTTGTCCTGAATGATCAGTGGCACTCCGTAGTGGTAAACGCCACCCAGGTCAGGGATAACTTTCTTATTGCTGATAAGGTCTTCTTCGGTGGCATCTGTCAGCAGATAGGGAGCGGCTTCACCCGCGTACACACCAAGGCGGGTAATTCCGTAGGAATGATCGTGATAGAACATCAGGCGGGAGCTCTGCTGGTTGGGATAGTAAAACGTCATCGCCCCATCGCCCGGGTCGGGCATATCAGGAACGTTTTGCGTGCTTGCACCTTTTTTCAGAGTGGTTGCTTCGCCCGCTGGGACCGTCCATTGGTGCGGCGTACCATCACTGATCCAGGGAGTGTTCCCGCCGTGAAGATGGATGCCGGTGCGGTTCTGCATATAAGAACTCCCATCGGGCCCCATGCCAGCACCCATAACTGTGGTATCTAGCGGAAGAAAATAGTTTCCATCGACTCCCGTCGGGAGCATGTTCGTGAACTTGACGCGCACGGGCGTGCCGCTCTTGGCAATGATCAGCGGGCCCAGGTAGTGGGGCAGGCCATCTGCCGCTGGAGCAAGATCCTTATAGCCCCGCAATCTTGTCGTGTTAGGGAGATCTGAATGCATCTGCTGGGTGTACTCGACTGCTCCCAATTCGTAATAGTCGGATCCGGCGTAAACGGGAGTTCCGTCAGGATTTGTGAGCGGGGTGGCAATGGGGATGTACTGGCCCAGATTGTTTGCGTTGGCGGTACCTAAGCCCGGCAGTGTGTCCACAAATTTGCGAATGCCTCCGGAAATCGCTCCGGTTGCGGGATCGATCGTGGGACGCGGACTGTTGACGTAATTGGGATAGATCCCAAAATAGTCCGGCGTGCCTCCAGGAGCAGGAGCCTCCTGCGGAGCGCCAAGAGGGTTTGCGGCGCGACGTGCCGCACTTCGGAGTGCGGCGGCCTTCCTCTCTGTCGGCGTTGGTCTGTGGTGAGTCGCGTTCCGAACTTGTGCTGTCCTTATGGAGGAGGCGTTGCGTTGGGTTTGAGCGCTTACGGTCACAGCAAACATTAAAACGGTGAACGCCAGATCTTTGGTTCTCATAGAGGGACCTCGACTCATCGGCCGTCAGTGCAGATTGCATCGCGGGAGAAAACTGCACGATGCATTTTTGTCGACTCAAGGCACGAGAGCATTCGGTCGACCAACCTCAGGTCCAGATAAGCTATTGATTTGACTTGTTCTACGAGGGCTTGGGCGAAATCCGAGAGGAATCCGATGTCTGGGTCGGAGGCACAATTCTAGTTTACGGACATCCGCAGCTGGGTTCCGGTGCCCGACGTGGCTGGCAAGGATGCGTTTTTGAAGAGCATCAAGGACTACGCCGATTACGCCAGCAAGATCTGGGCCGCGGTGCTTGCCGCAGTTTTGTTCCTGTATACCAAGAAGTAGCAAATGGAGAACCTGATTGTACGAGTATTCCCGCATCCACCTCTCCTTGGAGTTGGGTCCGAGTGATATCGTTGCGATATGGCGGTTTTGGTGGAGATGCACCATACGGGTGATTCGGCATCGCAACGAGAAGTTGCTGCCGTGATTGAGCACGTGCTTGCCGATCGGCCGGGGGACTGGCGGGTGTCGATTGTCGGCTCCCAGGCCAATGATCGCTGGGAGATGAAGATTGTCGGACCCAATGCATTTGAGAGGTCGTATACGCTGGAGGGCTCTGCCGGGGAACATCGGCCGGAAGCGATTCGGGTTATTGTGGGGAGGATGGTGCCGGGGAGAAAGGATTGATGGAAGACCACGATTGCACCTGGTTGCATTGGTGGTCCGGGCTTGACACTGGAACATTGGCAGGCGGAGTGTCGGCTCGTCGAAGAGCGGTTCTCGCTGTTTCGGTCGTTTGCGGAGCTTCCGTTTTTGGGGTTTCCAGGTGTTGTGTTGAAGGGGTGCTGCGCGCTGTTCGCGCTGATGACACGGGACGTGTGCTGTTCGAGCCAGTCGTCGGTCCCTTGCCTCAAGCCCAGCCCGGAAAGCGCTTCCGGGATCGACGCCGTTATCCTCAACTCGCATCGAACATGTCCAACGAGGTGCAGTATGAAGCCTGATCCTTCCGATCTGGATCTTGGATCCGGCAGGGGAGGGCGACCGCACCGTAATGGGCGAGCACGTCGCGATAGAGGGGATTACCCTCCCGCTGCTGTCAATGTCTTGGTCGCTCCTTCTGAAAGTATGGCCGCTTTTCAGGTGTTCTTGTATGGCCGCTTTTGGGTGTTCACTGAGGAGAGAGAGCGCGTAAAAGTTTCTCCGCACCTGTAGCTTCAGGCTTCAGGTTTTGCCCTGACCACCATTGGGCGGTTTTGGGGTGACCACTGAGGTCAGGTTGAATGAGCACCGTCCACACTCGACATGAAGGGAAGGACGGCTAACCAAGACGGAACTCGGGGAAGATTACCTTCAAGAGGTCGTTAGTCGGATCACATTCGACCCGTTAATCAGGAAGGATGCGAGGCCGCCTCTTTCTTGGGCACTCGAAGGAGCCCAGGATCTTGGAGCGGTGCAAGTCCGGCGTATGCGCGTGGTCTACGCTTAATTTAGATCGATGAACTCGGGCGAATCTGAATGTAGAATGGCCTATCGGCCTATCCTTCGGTACCTGTAACTGCCTTCCCCTGGTTAAGTATATCTTCCACTTTGCGCAGGAGTTCCGAAGGAAGGAAGGGCTTTTCCAGGATGTTTGCGCCGTACTTGATCGGTTCACGCAATTCGGGAAACTCGTGACCAAAGCCCGTTATAAACAAAAACTTCGTCTCGGGGCGAACCGCATGAATTCGCTCTGAAAGCTCAAGGCCGTTGAGCTGGGGCATGACAATGTCGCTCACCACAAGGTCTGCTGTGCCATCGCGTTGCTGGCACCAGCGGAGTGCCTCTGCGCCATCGGCGGCTGCAAAGACGGAAAACCCAACCCCTTCGAGCGTCCGTTGCAGAAGGTTTCGAAGGTTGTCGTTGTCTTCGACCAACAGGATGGTGGCAGAAGGCTGACGGCTGTGCGCGAGGTGAAGTCTCTGGCGCGGTGATTGAGCCTCTCTTGTCTGTCGTAGTTCCAGCTCATGCACGATCCGTCGAGCCAGAATCTGCAGGGAATCTACTTGTTCTGCTGTCATGAGGTGTGGCACTCGGTCCATTACTGCTAGCGTACCTAGTACTGTGACCATGTGAATAGTAATACATGTAGATACTTCCCGGCGGACCGATTCCGGCGTATGGCTGGGACATGGGAGACGGCAGGAAGGTTCCGGTCCGGTTGTCCAAGTCGGAGCAGCGGGAATTGGATGAATTGTTGCGTGGCGGTCTGCAGCCGGTACGAACCGTGTTGCGCGCCTTGGCGCTGCGGCAACTGGCGGATGGGCAAGCCATTCGCGCGGTCGCCCGCAACGTTGGGTTGACCCCGAAGACGGTGTGGTTGACCAGCCAGCGCTATCAGCAAGGCGGGTTGGAGCGGGCCTTGTACGAGCGGGCGCGACCGGGGCAAGAAGCACGGTTAGATGCCCAACAGCGGCAGCGCATCGTGGCCCTGGTTTGCAGTCCGCCGCCGGAGGGCCGGGCGCGGTGGACGGTGCGCTTGCTCACGGAGGAGGCGGTGAAGCGCAAGCTGGTGCCACGAGTGGGACGAGAGACGGTCCGCATCCTGCTCGAAAGCCACGACCTGAAACCGTGGCGGGAAAAAAATGTGGTGCGTGGCCGAACTGGATGAGGAATACATCGCGCGCCTGGAGGACGTGCTGGCCGTGTATGAAAAGCCGCTCTCGGCACGGGAACCGGTGGTCTGCATCGACGAGAAGCCGGTGGTGTTGCATCAGGATATCCGGCCTCCGGTGGCGATGCAGCCGGGACGAGTGGCGCGTCGGGATGCGGAATATCGGCGTTGCGGAACGGCCAACGTGTTCTGCGGCGTTCAACCCAAGGCGGGACGGCATTTCACCAAGATGACCAACGACCGCTCCTCGCCCCGGTTTGCCGATTACCTGCTGGACATTGCTGTTCGTTACCCGGAGGCCGATACCATCCAC
>JADGNP010000524.1 GCA_017883425.1 Candidatus Sulfotelmatobacter sp.
AGGTTTCCGGAAGTGCGCGACGCCATTCGGGAACTGCACTCCTACGAACTCCCGGAGTGCATTGCGGTCAGCGTCGAGGACGGCAGCTTAGACTATCTGCAATGGATCGAGCATTCGGTGACGTAGGCGGTTTGCCCAACCGTTAGGGAGTTTGTCCTAGCCTGCGCGACCGCGCAGATTCAGGCGCCAGTAGTCCAGGAAGAATGGAGGGTCGTCGGCCGCAGCCTGCTCGGTCAGTGTGGCCATGAATTCCGCGCGGGCGTCTTCGGCAGGAAGGTTCTCCAGATGGCGGCGCAAAATGATGTTGCGCACGAACTCGCAGTAGTGCCCGGCGTTATCGAGAACCGTGGGAGCGGCTTCCGTCGAGGTTTCCACCTCAACAAAACCGGCGCGCCGCAGACTCTCGGCCGCGCCTTCCGCATCCTGATAAAGCCAGGGCTCGTGGAACGCCGCAAAGAACGGGGCGAATTTCGGAGTGGCTGCCAGCGCGTTCGCCCGGTTGCGCAGGCAGACCAGGTTTGGACCGCCTCCGCACTGGGCCTCCAGCCATCCTCCGGGAACCAGCGCCGAGCGCAGGTTCACGAACAATTGATCGTGATCCAGCACCCAATGAAACGCTGCCGTGCTCACGATCGCGTCGAAGACATGCTCAAAAGGCAAGTGCAGGAGATCGCACACCACCAGGCTCACGCGCGCGCCAAAATGCGCGGCCAAGTGCTCGCGCGCCGAGTCCAGCATGTTTTGAGAGAGGTCCACGCCAACCACGCGACCGTGCGGTAATGCATCCAGCAGATCGGCGGTCAGGCGGCCGGTTCCGCATCCTGCGTCCAACACAACTTCGTCACCGCGGAGGCGCAACCGCGACAGCACCTTCTTTCCCCAGCTCACTTGGGGTCCGGAGAGTCGGTGGTAGACCGCGGAATTCCACTCGCGGGAACAAGACGGGGGTTGATTGGAAGTCATCGCGTAGAACCGAAGAAGGAGCGTCCCCCAGGGGCAAAAGCCCGCCATCATAATGCGGCACTTATCGCAGCGCTAAAAGCGCGGCGCCACCCAAAATCACAATTCTTCCTCAACGGTGGCGTCGTGCCTTTCCGACAACTATGTATAAGTCAATCCTGGCCACCCGCAAGACAATTCTGGCCACAAAGAAGTGCACGGGAGAGAATTGACAAATCCCGGGTTTTATCCGCGTTCATCCGTGAAAATCCGTGGCAAAGAGTTTTCTTAAATCGCATTCAGCGCTGCGTCAAGGTCGTCGAGAATGTCATCCACGTCCTCAATCCCGACGGAAATTCGCACCAAGCCGTCGGTGATGCCGATGGCCTTGCGGCCTTTTGCGCCGAGCGCGGCGTGCGTCATGGTTGCGGGATGCGAGATGAGCGTCTCGACGCCGCCCAGCGACTCGCCCAGCGAGCACACGCGCACCTTCTTGAGCATCTTGTTGGCGTTTTTCAGCGATCCGGTCTCAAAGGTGATCATCGATCCGAAGCCGCTCATTTGCCGGCGCGCCAGGGTGTGCTGCGGATGATCTGACAAACCCGGATAGAACACCGCCTTCACTTTCTTGTGCTTGGAGAGGAAATCAGCCACGATGCGGCCGCTGCGGTCGTGAATCTCCATGCGGGCCGCCAGCGTCTTGACTCCCCGCAGCACCAGCCAACATTCGAAGGGAGAAAGAATCGCGCCCGCCGCCTTCTGCAGGAATGCCAACTTGTCGGCGTGCTCCTGTTTTGCGCAAATCACCACCCCGCCCAAGCCGTCGCTGTGGCCGTTCAGGAACTTGGTGGTGGAGTGCACGACCATGTCCGCGCCCAGCGCGAGCGGTTGCTGGAAATAGGGAGACATGAAGGTGTTGTCGACCACGAGCGTAACTCTCTTCTGGCGGCAGATCTGGCTGATGGCCGCGAGATCGCTCAGTCGCATTAACGGATTCGTCGGCGTCTCCACATACACCATCTGCGTATTCTTGCGGATGGCAGGTTCGACGTTCTGCGCGTCGGAGGTGTCGACGTAAGAAAACTCCAGCCCGAAGCCAGCCATGACCTGGTTGAACAGGCGCGGAGTGCCACCGTACAGATCGTTGCCGCAGACCACGTGGTCGCCGGATTTCAGCATGCTGACGATCGCGTTGATGGCCGCCATGCCACTGGCAAACACGCGGGCAGCCACGCCGCCTTCCAGCGCAGCGAGATTCTGCTCTAGCCGCGTGCGCGTGGGATTCGACACGCGGGAATACTCATATCCCTTGTGCTCGCCGATTCCTTGTTGGACGTAGGTCGAAGTCGGATAGATGGGCACGGTTACCGCGCCGGTCAAAGGATCCGGCTCCTGCCCACAGTGAATGGCGCGCGTCGCAAAACCTGGTTCTTTAGTTTTTTCCATGAATATTTTTTCGTCAGCTTGAATTGGTGGGATCCGCTCAACGCACCTCAGGGGCTAAACAGTTTGCTGAAAAACGCATTTCCCGGCTGCTTGGCGCTCCGCAGCGGCTGAAGCCGGCACTGATTTTGCGGCACGTACGGCATCGCTGAAGCGATGCCCTGATACGGATCTTAAGTTTTTCAGCAAACTGTAAAGCCCCCAGCGATAACATGCCACTCATCGCAGCGCTGAAAGTGCTGCGCCACCCAAGAACTGCTCTCCAAAAAGGTGAATTCCGTTCCAGCGTGCTAGATGCCGCCCTCAAAAATCTTTTTGGACAAATACCGCTCGGCTGAATCTGGGATGATGGTCACGACGCGCTTGCCCGGGCCCAGTCTCTGCGCAACTTTCAGCGACGCGAACACGGCGGCGCCGCCGCTCGAGCCTGCCAGCACACCTTCCTGCGCTGCCAACAACTTCACCATGCCGAAGGCGTCCTCATCCATCACCATCATCACTTCATCGCAGACCGAGCGGTCGAATGTTTTCGGAATAAAGCTGGCACCGATTCCTTCTACCTTGTGCGGCCCGGGCTGCCCGCCGCCCAGCACCGAGCCTTGGGTTTCGACCGCAAACGCCAGCACACGCGGCGACTTCTCCTTCAGGTAGCGGGCGATTCCAGTAAACGTTCCTGAGGTGCCGCAACCGAGCACGAGTGCATCCACTCTTCCGTCCATCTGTTCGAAGATTTCGTGAGCCGTGGTCTCGTAGTGATAGTCGGGATTAGCGGGATTCTCGAACTGTCCGGCCATAAATGCGGCGGGATCGCCGGCGACGAGTGCCTTCGCCTGGCGGATGGCGCCCTGCATGCCCTCGGCGTCGGGAGTGCGGAACACCTCGGCACCGAGGGCCCGCATGATCTTGACCTTCTCCTCGGAGAAGCGCTCCGGCACAAACAATCTCACTTTGTAGCCGCGGTTCACGCCGATCAGGGCGAGGCCGATGCCGGTGTTTCCGGCGGTCGCCTCGACAATGGTGCCACCGGGCGCAAGTTTCCCTTCCTGCTCGGCGCGCCGGATGATGCCAATGGCCGCCCGGTCTTTCACGCTGCCGCCCGGATTCAGGTACTCCAGCTTGGCGAAGACGTCTGCCGACCCGGCGGGAACCAGCCGCTTCAACTGCAACATGGGAGTTTCGCCGACCAGTTGGGTGATGTCGTCGGCTACGCGCAGGCGGGACATTTCAGAAGTTTTCGAAGTCACCTTACAGGGTAAGGGGATAGTCCGGAATCGTCAATGGAACGTGGCCTCCAGCGCAGCAGCTCACCGGTACTAACGTCACCCCCACTTTCTGCTTCCAATTATTCACATTCAAGTCTTCTTCCGATTTTCCGATACCCAGAAGGTAGCCCATCCCTGAGGAGCTCGCATGCGCCGCCGAATCGTCGAACTAGCCCTTCTCTGCTTCTGCGCAGGTCCAATCGCCCTGTACGCTCAGGAATTCAAGCTCTTTAACCGAACGGTGCAGATCCACGGATTTGCCTCGCAGGGCTTTGTGTATACGGATCAGAACAACTGGCTGACCATGCATTCCAGCCAAGGCAGCGGGGCGTTCACGGACTTCGGAGTAAATGCCTCGATGCAGATCACCGACAAGTTTCGCG
>JADGNP010000525.1 GCA_017883425.1 Candidatus Sulfotelmatobacter sp.
GACGCCATGGTGTACAGTTCGGGCTCCGCCGTGCGCGACGATATTTCGGGACCCGGCACCTGGGCGTTCCTGCCGGCGCGGCTTTCGACGGGCCAGAGCGTCGTGATCAATGCCGGCTTTGTGCAGAACACGATGCAGGATCGCGACCAGGAAGATCGCGCGGTCAAGCCGCTCGTTGCCGGCGGGCCGGTCGCGCTGACCGGCTATCTCCGCTTTCCGGAAGCCGCGGGCGTCCTCACGCCGGCGGAAAACCTGACAAAACGGCTGTGGTTCACGCGCGATCATCTCACCATGGCACGTGCGCTCGGCTGGGGCGAGGTCGCGCCGTTCTATATCGATCTGGAGCAGCCTTTGCCGGCGAACGGCATCCCGAAGCCGGGACCGCTCGACGTCCACCTGAAGGACGACCACATGCAATACGCCATCACCTGGTTCGCTCTGGCCGGCGCGGTGGCGATCGCGTTCGCTGTGTGGCTGCGCGCGCAGCGGCGGGCTTGAGCATTCCGCGCGCAGGATTTCTGAAACGACGCACGCCAGCGTTGCTGACGTAGCGGTGACGGCGGCAGGTGACCAAGGGCAGGCAGGCTCCGTCAACGTCGACGCTTCAAGATGACAGTGCAATGACGATCTCATTACAGCTGTTGACCTGACGTCGGTACGGGCGGTGTTTCACTGACCATCGGACTATTGAGCTTGATCAAAGCGCCAATGCACCATCGGTCCTATCTTCGATGAAAGTTCATCAACTGGACCGAGTTGATCATGCCAATGGCCGTGACCGAGACTCCCGCAATCCGGGAAATCCGTAGCGCCGAAGTCGCGGGCAAGTCTGACGGAAAATTCAATCAATTGGCCGGAGTTATCCGGTCAAGACCGGACCACGAACCACTCGAAGAGAAGATAAGCGTTCGGCATCTCGACTTTTACTATCAGGATAGCAATCACGCACTCAAGGACGTCTCAGTGCCGATCTATGCCAACCAGGTAACCGCATTCATCGGGCCATCCGGTTGCGGCAAGTCGACCCTGCTGCGCGTCTTCAATCGTATCTACAGCCTATATCCCGGCCAGCACGTCGACGGCCAGGTCTTGCTGGATGGCGAGGATATTCTTTCCAAGAACCAGGACGTGACCGTTCTGAGAACGCGAATGGGGATGGTCTTCCAGAAGCCGACGCCATTTCCGATGTCGATCTACGATAACATCGCCTTTGGTATCGGCCTCAATCGAAGTCTCACCAAGGCCCAAACGGATGCAGAGGTCGAAAGCGCATTGCGGCGTGTGGCGCTTTGGGACGAAGTGAAGGATCAGCTCTTGAAGAGCGGATTGGAGCTGTCAGGCGGCCAGCAGCAACGCCTCAGCATTGCCCGCACCATCGCAATTCGGCCAGAGGTTCTTCTTCTCGACGAGCCGTGCGCATCGATTGATCCGATATCTTCGGCAAAAATCGAGCATACAATCGATGAACTCAAGCGCGACCACACGGTCATCGTCGTAACTCACAACCTTCAGCAAGCAGCGCGGGTTTCGGATTACGCGGGCTTTATGTATCTGGGCGAGATGTGCGAATTTGGCACGGTGCGCCAGATATTCGTGGCGCCGGGCGACCCGCGTGCGCAGCGGTTCATCACCGGCAGATTTGGCTGAATGCATTGAGCGGTTGACGGGGATCAAGCATTTTTCCCGTTCCCCGCGGCAGGTTGATATCCGGATATGATCGGGATGTGGCTTTTGGCTTGGTCTTATGTCGCTGGAAATTGAACGCAAGTTTCTTGTTGCTCACGACGGATGGAAGGCATCTGTCACGCGCAGTGCGAGGATAAGGGATGGTCTTATTTCGATGTCCAATGGCCGGAAGACGCGGGGGCGAATTGCAGGCGGCCGCGCCACCATCACCGTCAAGGGCGAGTACACGGGTTTCGCTCGTTCCGAGTTCGAATATCCGATCCCTGTTTCAGACGCAGAAGAAATGTTGCGGACCATGTGTGACGATCGTGTTCTCGAAAAGACGCGACATTACGTCTTACATGGCGGACTGACCTGGGAAATCGACGTCTATGAAGGCCTGCTGGAGGGGGTTGCGATCGCCGAGGTGGAACTGGATCAAGCCGATCGCGGATTGGATCTGCCAGATTGGGTCGGCAGCGAAGTGACGGGAAATACCTGGTACAGGAAAATCACGATGCTGGAGGAGAAGACTGCCGAACGCCGTGAAAAGCTGGGCTCATTGCTCGCGGGCGGGGTGTCCGGGCCCGGCTTTTCGGCCGTTCAGCATTCAGGAATTCGTCTCCGGCGTTAGCAATTTCCCGCTTGGTTCCAAAGCTTGGCCGTTGCTTTCAGCCAGATCCACCAAGCTTTATTGGATCCTGCCTGGCGGGTACAATGATCTGCCGGGGGTGTGATATCGCGCCCCTTGTCCGGGAGGAGGATCGGCCCAAATGGGAGGATTGAAGAGCAACACGGAAACGGCAGCAGACAAATTCGAGGAAAAGCTGCGTAAGCTTATCAAGCGCGCCAAAAAACAGCGCGGGATGCTGTGGCCATCGGTTGTTTCCAAACTTGAGCTTGCCCGCGCTGATGTCCGCTCAATGATCAAGGTCTACGACTCCGGGCCGAAATAAGATTACCCGGTCAAGTCGCTCGTCACCGGCGAGCAGGTCGCGCGGGACCGGCTATCTCCGCTTCCCCGCAGCGGCGGGTATGCTGACGCCGGCGCGGTGGCGATCGCCCCCGACGGAGGCGCGAGCCTGCGGCTCAACCATGCTGATCTACTGTCGAGGAACCGCGCCGGTCGCTTCCATGGCGTTTTCGAGCGAAAGCCTGCCCAGGGCTTGATCCGGGGTTATAACGGTTTGCAGGGAGAAAACGCGGCAAACAAGGGATCCAGAGCTTCGATTCTGATCTCACGGGAGCCGAAGCTCTAGGTCCGTGCGGGGGTGTCCTGCTGTACGCCAGCGGGGCATTTTTCAGTCGGAAACACGCTCTCGTATAGCGCGCGGGCCTGTTGAATAAGACGAGCAATCTCGCGGTCTGGATCAGGCTTCGGAAATTTTACGATGTCTCCCATTTTATCTCCAAAAAAGGGAATGCCCGGCGAGCATGATGAAGCGAATATCATGCCAGCCGATGAATATTCGGCCCCGTATTAAACCGGAGGTCGGACGGCGAGCGGCGGTCGGGCGGCCTTGAACCCTGAGCGGTCAAACGGCGACCAAGCCGGACGGCATCCTGTCATCGCCGGAAATGAGAAAGCACCCCATTTGCTGCTGAAGAAAATTCGTCCCACCGTGCTGGCCGCGGTCATTTGCGGCTTCAGCGCCAGATATCGCCGCGGCGGAACCGGTTCCCGAGCCCTATGACGGCGGCCCCTTTCTGTATCTGAGCCCCGGCAATGCCGAGAACCACGCCTTCACGCTCAAGCCGGCGCCCGAAGGGCTGCGTCTTCCTCAGGAAGGGGAAAAAGGTCGATGTCGTCGACGTCGACAACACCGGCGGCTCCAATGAAATCATCTATCACGGGCGGCACTGATTCTCAGACGGCGGCCCGTTCTGATCCGGTAGCGGCCCATCGCTTCGTCGACCCAAGAGACAAAGCGCTGACGATCATTGCTCCGCTCATTGTGAACCAGTTCACGCCGGCGCGAGGCGCGTGGCGGTATTGTCCGCTGCGAACCAGATCCCGAGCGCGAAGGAAATGACGATGACCGCAAAACCTGGCGCACGCGTCTTCGCACTGGCCTTCTTGCTGGCGTTGGCCGTTCTCGCGGCCGCAAGTTCCGCGACCTGGGCGGAGGATCGGACCATCACCCTGAGACTCGGTGCCGGGTCGGCGCTCGCGCTTGAGCGGCCTTTCAAGACCGTCCTGGTTGGCGATCCCAATGTCGTGAATGTCAGGACGCGCAGCGATCGTTCGGTCGTTCTCGAGCCGCTGAATCCCGGCGCGACGAACCTGGTCTTCATTGACGAGGCCAGTATTGCCATCGCCAACATCCGTATTCTGGTTCAGGGCGCGGGCGCGGTCCCGAT
>JADGNP010000526.1 GCA_017883425.1 Candidatus Sulfotelmatobacter sp.
GTAAGTCCCCGCCTCCGGCATCTTGTTCTTGTTCACCAGAAAGTGGACGACCATCCACGACTGGGCGTAGTACAGAGTGTTGTGCGTCCCCTCGCGCGTCCCCGAACCGTCATGCTTCATCGTGAACAGGTCCACCATCGACAGCCATACCGGCGAACTCACCAGTTGCGTCAACGACTGTGGCTTGTTCGGGTCGCGCCGCAATTCATCGAAGATGTCCTCGTGCCACTCCGGCGCCAGTTCCGGATCGCCTCCGATCTCCACTTGCTTGCCGATCTGTATCGACCCAAAGTATTCCGCCAGCCCTTCGTCGAACCAGCCCTGCGCCGGAGGATAGTTGTAATTCAAAAGATAATGCGCCAGCGGATGCGCCACCGCTCGCCACGGATCGGCTTCAAATAGATTCAGGACGATATAAATCCGATCCGACCCCGGCACATAAAACCCGGCCGCCATGCTTTGTTTCGCCGGAGCAACCATGCCATACTGTTTGTCGCTCTTGAGCGCGATGACGGTGATAGGCACCGACATTTTCAACTTGTCTTTCAGAAGCAGTTGTCCAAAAACCGCGCGCATCTGCTCCATCCGTAGCGCAACTTCCCGCCCGCGCTTGTCGCCCGCATCCGTGAGCACGGAAAAATGCGCGGTGTGCACTTCGATCCATTTGGGCTCATCCTTGGCAAATGCCCGCCGCGAGAAACAACCCGCGATCAGCAGACTCAGAACAACGGTGCCAATACCAATCCTGCGCTTCACGGTGGAGTCCTTCCCCGAAAATGCTAGCACGCCAGGCAACGAGCACGTCACAACAAGATCGCGAAGAAGCGCAATACAGAAAGAATGCAGCGCAACCGAAGAACCTTTTAACGCATCCAAACTCTTTACCCCAATTCAATCTCGAAGAGGTTCGACTTGAAAACATCCCGACTCGCCATCGCCGTGTGTCCTTTGTTCTTCGCACTCACTGCCGTCTCCGCACAAACCCCGCCGACTGACGCGACCCTGACCGCGAACCCCGTCTTCCAGAAAAGCTGCGCGAAGTGTCACGGTAAAACCGCCGAGGGCCACTACTTCGGCGGACCATCGCTCATCTCCGAAAAAACCAGCGCCACCTCCGCCGACGGCCTGCGCAACATCATCACCAACGGCAAAGGCCGCATGCCCAAGTACGCCAGCAAACTAACAGCGGAAGAAATCGACACGCTGGTCAAGCAAATCAGGTCCAGCAAATCAAAGCCCTGAACAAGAAATGAATAGCCGGTGGAGGGACGCGCGCCCGCGCCTTTCACCTTGGCCCCACCCCGGCTCGCACGATACACTCTCGTCCGTGACCTCGGCCCCTTCTTCCCGTCTCGCTTGGATCGACTGGATGCGCGGCCTAGCCTGCGTCCTGATGTTCCAGACGCACTGTTACGACGCCTGGCTAGGCGGCGATGCCCGCAACACTCGCTTTCTCCAAGGATCGCAACTCCTGGGCACGCTGCCCGCCCCCCTCTTTCTTTTTCTAGCCGGAATTTCCTTCGCCCTGGTCACCGACAAACTCATTCGCAAGCGCCTGACCCCCGCCGAAATCACCCGCACCATGGCCCGCCGCGGCGCCGAAATCTTCGCCTTCGGACTCCTATTCCGCCTGCAAGAATATCTCATCGCCTGGGGATGGGCCCCATGGTCCGACTTACTCCGCGTGGACGTCCTCAACATCATCGGACTCTCCATGATCCTGATGGCGCCACTCTGCGGCATCACGCTAAGTATCGCCAACCGCCGCCACCGCACCACGGAAGTAACAAAGCAAGTAACGACGCCAGCAGCAATGTTAGTTACCGCTGCCATCGCTACCGCGGCTTTAATCGCCCTGCTAACTCCGCCCCTCCACACCACCTGGCGTCCAACGTGGCTTCCCTGGCCGATCGAGTCCTACATTGACGGATGCCACAACCTGGGCGCCCCCCAGTCATGGCTCTTCTCCATCTTCCCCTGGACCGCCTTCGCCTTCGCCGGGCTGGCCGCCGGCTTCATTCTCTTTAGCGACCGAGCCCGCGCCCACACCACCGAAACTCTAGCGCTCTTCGCCGCCGCCGGAGCGATCGCAATCCTCGGAGCACGCCAACTCGACCACTCTTCCTTCCATCTCTACGCCACTTACGACTACTGGCACACCAGCCCTAACTTCTTAATGATGCGCACAGGTCTTCTGCTAGTGATTGCCTTCCTGAGTTACGCCTGGTGCCGCTGGGGACTGGCAACTCGCGGCTTCAGTCCACTAATTCAACTAGGCCAGACCTCTCTCCTCGTCTACTGGGTTCACATAGAATTCGTTTACGGACGCTACTCCCTGCTTTCCAAACGAGCCCAAACCATCCCCACCGCCTCGCGAGGATTGCTGGAGATTTTTCTATTCATGCTGATCCTCTCCCTCCTCCGCACAAGAATCGACTGGAAAAGAATTGACTGGAAGAAGATGGTCCGACGAGTCCAGCCCGCATAGGCTCGTGTAGGGACGGGCGCCCTCGCCCGTCCTAGGGAAACTCTGATTAAGTGTCGGCAGAAAGCATAAACCACAGGGTACACGGGGGTGCACGGAGGAACCCAGGGACTTAATCAGAACTTCCCTAGCCGTTAAGCGGCGCAATACAGCGGGTCGGGAATCGGCAAACCTCCAACTATTGCAGGCTTAGGTTCATCGCGCCGTGTTTATCGAAGGTGATCCGCAGCACGTTTTCCTGCCCGCTGGCAAACTCGCCCTCCACCGTGGCGGACTGGTCATAGCTGGCCACATCGGAGGTCACCTGCACCCGGAGACGATGTCTTCCGGGTGACACCTGCATGGCATGGGATTCATGGCCCTGGACATGGTGGAACACGACTAGATGTTTCTTGTCTGTTCCTTCCAACCGGTGGGTATAAGTCAGGCGATCATCCACCCAGATCGACAGATTGGCCTCTGCGAATTTGTGCTCTACCTCGATTTCCAACGTTGCCGGAGAAGTGGCTGGAGAAGTTGCTGGAGAAACTGGTGCTGGAGAAACTGGTGGTGGAGAAACTGGTGGTAAGCGCGCGCGGACCACTTTCCTAGGGGCCGTATGGATTCGGCCCGCTGGAACCGGTTTCGGGAGCTTGGTCACGACTGGCGCCGGCGCTACCTCAACCGAAGCGACCGTCGCGACTGGCGCCGTCGGCATCGCCGTCATTTTGACCTGAGCAACCTCTCCGCCGAGTGGCTGTGGCTCAGCAGCTCTCGATCGCACTCCTTGGGGACCAAACGAAATGACCCAGAGTCCAACGATGAACAGCCCAGCCAAAACCAAGACACCGGCAAAAGATTTCTTCCGGATCTTCTCCAGCAAGTTCTCCGCTGCACTGTGCTCCAGGGGTAGAGAGCGCGCGCTTGACAGGAGTTGAGCTGCAATCCCCGGTTGACCCAGGGACGGTCTGGCTCTCTCATTCGCGGTTTGGCCTGCCCCTCCGCTCGTGGGCGAACCTGGCTGCTTTGCCTTGCTCCACGGCTCTCGTCCTTCCCGCAGTGCCTGGATGTCCAGCACCATCTCCATGCCGCGTTGATAACGTTCGGCGGGATCTTTCGCCATGGCTCGCGCAATGATGTAATCGAGTCCCGGCGGCAACTCAGTATCGAGAAGGGTCGCCGGTATCGGATCGCGGTTGACCACCTTGAACGAGATCGTGAGGGCGCTGTTGCCTTGAAACGGCCTATAACCCGTCAGGACCGTGTATAGGATCACACCTAGGGAAAACAAGTCCGACCGCCCATCCACCTCTTCGCCATTCAATTGTTCGGGCGACATATAAGCGGGTGTGCCTAACGCACGTCCCGCCAGCGTGTGGTTGGCGAGGTTCAGCTTAGCCACTCCGAAGTCGGCGATCTTGGGATGGCCGTCTTCGGTCAACAGGATATTCGCGGGCTTCAGATCGCGGTGAACCACGCCTTGACCGTGGGCGCAATCCAGCGCTTCAGCCAGTTCGAGCGTTAGCTGTAGCGCTGTCTCCACCGGT
>JADGNP010000527.1 GCA_017883425.1 Candidatus Sulfotelmatobacter sp.
GAAGGCCTATCTCCGCGCCAAAGACGAGGACCGCAGGAAGGTTGACCGCCAGACTCGGAAGTTCAGACCGCTGACCGACGAGGTAGTGCGTGGGCACCTCATTGGAGATCACACCATCGGCATTTATCCGCTGCTGCAGGATGAGACCTGCTGGTTTCTCGCGGTTGATTTCGACAAGAAAACATGGCAAAGGGATGCTACTGCGTTTCTGGCCGTATGCTGCGAACTGAACGTGCCAGCGGCACTAGAGCGTTCACGCTCAGGAAACGGTGGCCACGTGTGGATCTTCTTCGACCAAGCGATCCCCGCAACCACCGCACGAAAACTCGGCTGTGCAATCCTGACTCGTGCTATGGAGTCCCGTCACCAACTTGGACTGGATTCGTATGACCGCTTTTTCCCCAACCAAGACACCATGCCAAAGGGAGGGCTTGGCAACTTAATCGCTCTGCCTCTGCAAAAACTTCCTCGTGCAGACGGAAACAGCGTCTTCGTAGATGCGGAGTTTCGTCCGTACAGTGACCAATGGGCCTTTCTGGCGAGCGTGAAACGGATGCCTATTGCTGCTGCTGAGGCCGTTGTTCTGGAAGCCCAACGAAGTGGAGATCTTGTCGGAGTGAGAATCAGCTCTGCGGAAGATGATGGACAAGATCCTTGGACGTTGCCACCATCCCGAAAGCGAGCAGAGCGTCCAATACCAGGCCCCTTTCCGGTGCAGGTCCAAGTTGTTCGCGCCAACCTCTTGTATATCGAAAAGAATGATCTTCCTTCCGCGATGCTGAACCGGTTGCTTCGCCTTGGGGCATTCCAGAACCCCGAATTCTATAAGGCGCAAGCAATGCGGCTTCCCACTTTCAACAAGCCGCGAGTCATCGCCTGTGGCGAGGAACTTGCCGACCACATTGCCCTACCACGTGGTTGTCTGGCGGAGGTCATCGAGCTATTGAAATCGCACCGCATCAAGCCCATGGTTAGGGACGAACGGTCCGTTGGTCGCCCGATCGAAGTAGAGTTCTCCGGTCGACTTCGCCCGTTACAGCAGGATGCCGTTGACGCGTTCGCACAGCACGATGAGGGGATTCTCTGCGCTCCCACAGCTTTTGGCAAGACGGCAGTCGCAGCATGGTTGATTGCGTCACGGAAGGTGAACACATTGATCTTGGTGCATCGTCAACAGTTGCTGGACCAGTGGCATGCAAGATTGGCGATGTTTCTCGGTCTTCCCGCAAAGTCAATCGGCCAAATCGGGGGAGGGGTGGCCAAACGCAGCGGCTGTGTGGATATTGCCATTCTTCAAAGCGCCCACGACAAGGAAGGGGTGAAAGACTTCGTGGCAGAGTATGGCCAAGTGATTGTTGACGAATGTCACCATCTATCGGCGTTTACTTTTGAGCAGGTGATGAGGCAGGTGAAAGCAAAGTATGTCGTCGGATTGACAGCAACTCCAGAACGGAAAGATGGACATCATCCCATCATCTATATGCAGTGCGGCCCGATTCGATTCAAGCTCAGCGCCCGCTCAATGACGGCAGCTACGCCGTTCGAGCACGAAGTAGTTCCGCGGCTGACGGACTTCTTCTTGCCGTCTGAGCAAACCGATATGACGATTCAGGAGGTGTACGCAGCACTTGTTGATGATCGCGTCCGCAATGAATTGATCCTTACCGATCTCATCCAGGCAAGCAGTGATGGCCGCTCACCGTTGCTTCTTACCGGCAGAACTGAGCACTTGAAATATTTCGAGGCGGAGCTTGCTGGCAGAGTGAACAACGTGTTCATCCTCAAGGGGGGCATGGGCAAGAAACAACGACGATCGACAGCAGAGGCAATCGCGGCCGTGCCAGAGTGCGAGCCAAGAATCATTCTGGCGACCGGCAGTTACATCGGCGAAGGATTCGACGACGCTCGCTTGGATACGCTGTTTCTGGCGATGCCCATCTCTTGGAAGGGAACGCTACAGCAATACGTAGGGCGTCTCCACCGACTTCATGATGCCAAGCGAGTTGTGCGAGTCTACGATTACGTGGATTCCAACGTCCTCATGCTGGCGCGAATGTACGCGCGTCGTCTGAAAGGGTACAACCTGATCGGCTATACGATCCGGGACGCCAGCAACGGAACGTCGTTCTTTCAGCGGGTTGAAAATCGATCTCCCAAAGAGCCTTTGATCAACAGAGAAACATGACGAAACGGAGCAGTCGCCCGGCGGTTCTGCATCTCCGGAAGCTGAAAGGCGAGTCTGGGATATATCTCCCTTCGCCCAGCAAGGCGAGGCTGAAGGAACTGATCGAACAAGCGATCGTGGATGCTTACGGCGAAGAAGAACAAGTGCGCGGTTTTTTCACCATGATTGAGGAGCACCTAGCGTTGCCGTTCCGTGTGAAAGTCCTCGGCGTCGATGTTGACGTGCAGAAGGTCGACATGACGCTAGATGGCCAAATTGTTGCCATTTGCCGTCGAGGCAAAACGCGCCAGAAGATCCCAATCCTTGGCCTGCCTTTGCCCACGCCGGCACCGGCAGGCATGGAGTGGATTGTCGCTTATCGCCACTGGCGCCGAGGGACCTGGTGAGCGAATACCAGTACTACGATTTCCGCGCAATTGACCGTCCGCTGACGAAAAAAGAGATGGCAGCACTCCGTTCCATCTCGACGCGGGCCGCAATCACCGTCACGAGCTTCACGAACCACTACGAATGGGGAGACCTGAAAGCCGATCCGAGCAAGCTGCTGGAGAAATACTTTGACGCTTTTGCCTATGTCGCGAACTGGGGGACGCATGAGTTCTATATTCGCCTCCCGCAGGAATCGGTTGACTACAAGTTGCTCAAGGCCATGGTCCCAGGCGAGACCGTGCGTGTCCGAAGAACCGCGAGATTCGTGATCGTTGAATTTGGAAGTGAGTCGGAGTGGGATGGCGAGGACGACGGGACCGGATGGATGGCCTCCCTGATGCCTCTGCGCTCGGACCTGCTTCGCGGCGACCTCCGATGCCTGTATCTCGGCTGGCTTCGCAGTGCGCAGGATGGAGGACTTGATGAAGATGAAATGGAGCCGCCCGTACCTGCAGGCTTGCAAGAATTGTCCGGTCCTCTCGACGCGCTGATCGAATTCCTCGAAATCGACGAGGATCTCGTCGACGTTGCAGCACAGGCTTCAAACCCACTCGCCGCTGGACCGAGCCGCAGAGAGCTGTCCGCATGGATTCGAGGCCTGCCGGAAAAGGACAAGAACGAGTTGCTCATTACTGCGGTCGTGGAGCAGGGCGAGCGCTGGCGAAACGACTTCATGCGGCGTTTCCGGCGTAGGGACGTACAGCAACCCTCTGATGTGCCCTTTGCAAGCGAACGGCGTAAGGTGGGCAATCTTCTGGCAGCGGCCCATGCGCGTGCGAAGGAGAGGGCCCGGCTACTGAACGAACAGCGCATAGCGGAAGCGGCAAAACGACGGGTAGAGGATGAGGCAAACCGGGCTCGGTATCTCGATCAAATAGGACGACGCCAACCGGAAATCTGGAACCAAGTTGCAACGCATATCCAGATGCGGCAGCCCAAAGATTATGACAAAGCGGTCAGTTTGCTAACTGACCTGCATGATCTCGCAGTTCGCCGCGGCCAGACGGTAGGATTTCAAACAGAACTGGAGAAGATCCGGCAAGTACACGCCGCCAAGGAGAGCTTCCTACGTCGACTTGCCAAGGCAAACTTGTAGGTAGCAAGCAAGTTCACATGGCTTGCCAAGTGTGTGCCAATTGTAGACGTGTCTCAATGGAAGGGTTCACCCCATTCGTTGACCGGGCGGCTTTGAGGAGGTGTAGCTTATGAAATAATGAAACTTGGGGAAACGACAAAGATCCCGGAAAAGCACCAAAATAACTTGATACAGCGGTGGTGTCGGCCTTTGTCTCGGCTTTGTTCTGCGGTTCCAATGCCATTCAGGGCATTCCAGCGGGGCATTCAGAGGGTATGTGGGTGAGCGAAGAGTTAACGAAATGACCTTGGATATATCTTT
>JADGNP010000099.1 GCA_017883425.1 Candidatus Sulfotelmatobacter sp.
GCGAAAACCGGCCGCGTCCTGCTGCCACAACAGATCGTGGAGAAACACGCGCATCGTGTTCATCCCCATGGCTTCGGCCCAGCCCAGTTCCTTGTCGATCTGCGCGGGATCGAAGGTAGCCTCCTGCCACATCTCCAATTCATTGATCGCCGACTTGGGGACGTAGTTGCTGCCCACCAGCCAGGGCTGCTGCGCGTACCATTCGTTCGCCTTCTGCTCAGACCAGCGCGAGGGTTGCGGGAAGGCTGCGGTCGAGCACATCGTGAGAACCATCAACGCTGCTACAAGAGAAACAGATTTAAGTATTTTCACGGGAGAACCCCCCTGCATTTATATGCTGCGGCTGGGAATGCATCAATGGGTCCGAGGACGCGGAAGAACTATCGATAACGGTAGCGCCGGCATCCTGCCGGCTGTCGCGAGGGCATCTTGCCCTCGCATGTGGGGAAGGACGCGGGTGCGTGAGAACTGGAATCTCTGGGTGAGCAGTGGTTTCGAGACTACGAAATCCAGCGGCGAAAGCCTGCCCTGAGCGCAGTCGAAGGGCGGCGATATGTGAAAGCCCGGCACGGAAGTGCGAGGGGAAAAGCACGCGAGTCCGAGGGACGGCACAGGTTCTCTCGCTCACTCGGACGCCCCAGCGGCAGCCGCCCAGACGGCGGCTCTACTCTGTGAACTCTGCCAAGAGCTATTCCACCCCCAGGCTCGTCAGCGCTTCCTCCAGCAGCGCAGCGTCAATGGTGAGGCGACGTCCGTAGTTCTTTACATCTTCGATCTCATCGAAGGCGCGGAACAGGCGGAGCTTGACCGCGGCGTATTGCTCGGCATCGTTCAAGGGACGGCCGTGAGCCTTGCTCCAGGCGGCGCGCGGGCCCTCGGGGAGAAAGACACTCACGGCGTAGGTCAGCTTGCGGTCAGAAGTGACGTCGAAGACAAATTCGGTGGCGGGAGCTTCAGGATCGCCGGGCAGCGCGGGTCGTTTGCCGACGAAGTAGTACTGGTAGACGTATCCCTGAGCCCCGGTATAGGTCTTCAGGCGGCGGACAGGCGGATTCGGAGACATGCGGACATTATGGAACGCGGACTGGGAGCTTGTCGTGCCCTGTGCCGCCAGGTCCAAAGCTTAGTGACGGTCCATCCTTGATAGCGTGGCTGTCAAAACGCCTGTCAGGGCCGCGTCCGCTCTCCTCCGGAACACGTCTCCCTGACGGACCGAACAGTAAGATTGGAGCCCTAAGGAAGGCAACTTCGCCTGCGACATCGCAGTGGGCCAACTTCCTGTTTGCCGACTATCTGGACACAATTGCGCGAGGCGGCCGGTGGTCGTTCCGAACGTGCTGCTATTCAGGGAAATCGCGCTTCATTGAAGTATCAAAGTCCCGCTGTCGAGCGTGCCAAGGCTCTCTGTTTAGTTTGTCTGGGGCGTCGCCGCTTGGACTCAATGAAAACGCCAACACTCTTCGCCGGCATGGGTTCCGCAAACAGGTGTCCCTGGGCTGACCCACAACCAGCTAACGCCAACAGTCGATGTTGTTTAGTTGTTTCTACCCCTTCGGCGATCACTTTAAGATCTAGATTGCGCGCCAAGCCGATGATTGTCTTAACAATGGCATAGTTTTCGGCATCCATCGTTGCAACGAACGACTGATCGATTTTTAGGGTGTCGACTGGAAAACGACGAAGATAACTCAGGGAAGAATAGCCCGTGCCAAAATCGTCGATGCTCAGCTTCACTCCCAAGGTCCGTAGCTGCGACATGGTTTGGCCGGTCGCCGCAACATCGTTCATAGCCAGGCTCTCGGTGAACTCGATGGTTATGCACTGCGGATCAACCGCACTCTCTTTAAGTGCATCTTTGACGTGCCCCATGAAACCGGCGTGAGAGAAATGCTTTGAGCTGATGTTGATGCTGACATATAACGGCGGGTCAGCAGGATAGCGCTGTTGCCAACTCGCTGCCTCTAAACACGCCTTCTTTAAAACCCAAACGCTAATAGGAACAATCAGGCCGCACTGTTCTGCTAACGGGACAAAAGTGCTTGGTGGTATCGAATTCGATCCCGAGGGCTGCCACCGCAAGAGTGCCTCGAAGCCCTGTACTGCCCCCGTATCTACCGCGACGATGGGCTGGTAGTGAAGTGCCAGTTCTTCATTTTTGAGAGCATATCTCAGCTTGGCTTCCAGAAGAAGTCGACTCATGACTTGCTCGTGCATTGTGCGGTCAAAGAGCCCACTGCAAGCCTTGCCTTGGCTTTTCGCGCGATACATAGCGATATCGGCATTCTGAAGCACCGCCTCCGCAGGTACCTCTGGTGATGTCAGCGCGATGCCAATTGAAATGCTCTTGAAGACCTCAAGTCCCTCCAGTAGGAACGGTCGTGCAAATGAAGACTGGATTCTCTCGGCTACACGGATGGCATCGCTCGGGTCGGCAACGTCCTCCACTAGAACCGTAAACTCATCTCCACCCATCCTCGCTATCGTGCCGTCGCTGCGCATGCATGCCCGTAGTCTGTTGCTCACTGCTTTGATTAAAACATCGCCGGTTGCGTGGCCATAGCAGTCATTGACGACCTTGAAGTCATCGATATCAATGAAAAGGACGGCAGCGGCCTGGTGTGGATGCCTTTTCATCCGATCCACGACGCTTTGCAGACGTCCCAAAAATAAGGCCCGGTTTGGTAGGCCGGTGAGCACATCGTGGGTAGCGTTAAAAAGCAATTCTTCCTGAGTCTGTTTCCGTTCTGTTATATCGCGGGCATTGTAGACGATGCCACCGATATTCTTGTGCTGAATCAAGTTTCGAACCACACACTCGAAATGGAGCCACCTTCCGTCTGCATGTCGCAACCGGAACTCAACTATCGGATTCTGTCCATACGCTACCGATCGCGAACCCGTGCTCATGGTCTTCAAGAAATCGTCCGGATGAACCAGGTTGATCATGTTCGTTCCCACGAGACTGTCTCCATGCACCGCTAGAACGGTATGAACGGAAGGGCTAGCGTAGTGGATTTGGCCAGAGGGATCGGCGATAAGAATGATGTCGGTTGACTGCTCGGTGAGAGCGCGGAAGCGCTCTTCGCTCTCGCGGAGGGCGTGGCGTTCGGTTTCTTGCAACTGGCCGACGTGCTCTTGTTTCTGGAGCCGGAGAAAAAGGATCAGGATGGTCGTCGCTGCCAATATGGCGGCCGCCAGCAATTCGTTTCTAGCTCTCAGCGCAACACCTTGGGCCCATTTGTCCTCGGCTTCAACGGCAATCTGCACTTGGTGCTGCATCAAGTCGAACTGGGGGCTGACCTCCTGGATATCGACCTGCTTTGCCTCGTCAAAGTCCCCAATTTGCATCAGGATCCATTGCCGGCCGGCCGACGTAAGGTAGCTGTCTAATGCGGGCCAGACCCTCTCCAGGGCAGCGGTGTGATAAGCATGAAGGTGTGCCGCCAGTACTGCTTTAGGCAGTGCGTGTCTTGCCTCCAGCATCTCCGTGTCCGCTTCGGGGGTCAGGTTCTGCTCTTGCAAGGCTGTCAACGTAAGATTGTTGATGTCTCGCGTAAGAAGTGCAATTTGATTGAGAATTACTTGGGCAGAGCGGGCTTCGTCGATCTGATTCCGGTGAAACCAAGAGAGAGCAGCCAAGACGGCGATGGCCGCCACGAGAAAACCAAATACAAAGGCCAATTTCGGACGTGCTACTAGACTCCCAGACCGCGGGATGAAGGTTCTCCGCGTAGCCCTGACCATTTTGACCATGAGGAACCGAACAGATCTCTTCGCAAGTGCGTCCTCCGCACGAAGTAATCCTTCAAGACCCTCTAGGCTGGACTCGTAGCCATCGGTAACGACAGCGGTTTTTGGCGTCTCCAATGCGGGACCCCACAGCCCAATTATGTGATTCTCTCTTACTGCCGAGGGCTGAACACCTTACGAATGTAATCAGGATTGCGTTACCTTTAGACTGGCTCATTTTGCTAGAGAGTGAGCCTTTTGGGGGCACACTTCGTGGTGAGTGGACGTTCGATTCGGAGTGCCGATCGGCGGTTCTTCGGCGGACTTCCGAAACCGAGCTTCCCACAATTTCGGAAGGACACTGGGCGAATCACCAGCAATCTGGAAACTGACCCAACGACCCTGTGACATCCAACCTTGCCATCCACAGGCGAGGAGGCAGATCATCGTCAAGGCGGAGGCGCTGCATAAAGAAGCCGCGACAGAGGCCCTAAGTCCTTTGTTGTCAAGATTTTGACCTCTAAGTTCTTTATCATCAAGATTTTGCAGAGCATTTTTGCGAACCCCGCGCCAGTCAAGGCATTTGGAGTGGGTGGGGGAGGGGGGTATACCCCTTCGGCTCGGGTTTCCCGGAACGGAACAGCCTGGCGACCGTCGTTTTTTCGCTGCCCTTCGAATTTTTTCCCCAGGAGATTTCCACAGATTGCGGCGCTTGCCATTGCCCGAACGCGGTCGCAACTCCAATTCAATCTCTTGCAGCCTCCCGCCGATAGTTTCACTCAGGAGACCTCTGCATGCTGCTGCAATGGTTCTGGGTTCCGCTGGGTGCGCTGGCCATCCTGGCTCTCTACCAGCAATTCCGGATTTACCAGATCCACCGGGAGTCGAAGAAGAATGCAGAGCTGTTCCAGATCGTGACCGAGAACGCCGCCGACATGATTGCCCTGGTGGATGTGAAGGGACGGAGGCTGTACAACAGTCCGGCTTACAAGCGAATCCTGGGTTACTCCCCAGCGGAACTCGGCGAAACTTCCGCCTTCGAGCAAATCCATCCTGACGATCGCTTCAAGATTCTCGAAGCGGCGCGCGAAGCGCGGGAAACTGGCGTTGGAAAACGGCTGGAATACCGGGTCAAGCACAAGAACGGGAGTTGGCGAGTGCTGGAGTCGGTGGCCAGCGCGGTCCGGGATGCTAAGGGCGAAGTCGCGAAGCTGGTGATTGTGAATCGCGACATCACCGAGCGCAAGCGGGCGGAAGAGCAGCTCGAGCACAACTTGTTTCACGATCCGCTGACTGGATTGCCCAACCGCCGGCAGTTTCTCGACCGGCTGCAAACCTCGTTTGTGCGAGCGCGGCGGGACGCCGGACGACCCTACACCCTGCTGCTGGCGAACGTGGATCACTTCAAGGTCTTCAATGAAACCATGGGCACGGCCGCAGGCGATCATGTGTTGCTGGAGATCAGCCGCCGGCTCGCTGCCCACCTACAGCAAGACGACACAATCGCACGCTGCGAGAGAGGCGGCGCTTCGGCGGAGGTCGTGCTGTTTCGGGTGGGCGGAGATGAATTCACGATCTTGCTGGACGCCGTCGACGATCCCAGCGATGCGATGCGAGTGGCCAAGAGGATCCAGGAAGCGGTGGCGGAGCCTTTCTTCGTCGAGTCTCGCGAGGTACGGGTCGCAGTGAGCATTGGGATTGCCTTGAGCACGCTCACGCACGAGCGGCCCGAAGACGTGTTGAAGGATGCCGATGTGGCTATGCGCCGTGCCAAGGCACTAGGTGGGTCGCGCTGCGAAGTTTTCGATGAGGCCATGCACACTCGTGCCGTGGGGCGACTGCGGCTGGAGGCGGACTTGCGGGCGGCGATGGCCGAGCGCCAGTTCCGCGTCTATTACCAGCCGGTCGTGCAGCTCGACACTCGGCGGATCGTGAGTTTTGAGGCGCTGCTGCGCTGGGACCATCCCACGCAAGGACTGATTTCTCCCTACCGGTTCATCGAAGCGGCCGAGGACACCGGAGTGCTGGTCTCCATCGGGCACTGGTTGATCCTGCAGGCTTGCCAGCAATTGCGCGATTGGGAGGCCAACCACTTCTCCGAGCAGCCCATGACTATTACGGTGAACGTATCGGCGCGGCAGTTTGCCGACGCACGGCTGATGAACGATATTCAAGATGCGCTGCAGCAGACCGGCATTGACCCTTCGCGGCTGCAACTGGAAATGACGGAGAGCGTCGCCGCCGCGGATCCCAAACTTACGGTCACCGTGCTCTCCCAACTGAAGCATCTGGGGATTGGGGTGATTCTCGATAATTTCGGCACGGGAACGACCTCGCTACGCGGATTGAGGCAGTTCAAGGTGGATGCGCTGAAAATCGACCGTTCGCTGGTGGGGGAGATGCAGTCGGACCGCGCCGCCTGTGACATTGTGGAGTTGATCGCTGCCCTGGCGCACAAAATGAACCTGAAAGTGATTGCCGAAGGCATCGAGACGGCCCGGCAAGCGGAGCGCTTGCTGGAACTGGGATGCGAGTACGGGCAAGGCTACTACTTCTCTCCGCCGATGGAAGCGAAAGCGGCGCAGCAGTTCATGCGCCAGCAGGTTGCGCCGCGCACTCGGGGCGCGGCGAAGTAGTGCGCGTTACCATAACGTCAAAATCAACAAAGCAAATTCAAAATCAAAATCGGCGGACAAAGCCTGCCCTGAGCTTGTCGAAGGGAGTGTCCGTCCCACAGAAAACTCACCGCACGCCATTTCCCCGGGAGACCACCCTTCCATACTCGGTGGCGCGGCTGAGGCGGTCGAACATGCGCCAGGCGGCCAGCGACACCTTGCTGATGGCCTCCTCCCCGTCGCGTTCATTCCGTAGAAACGACGTCATCACACAAATCACGTAGGGGCGGCCTTCGACGAAGACGATGCCGGAGTCGTTGCGCACCGCTTCCAGCGCGCCGGGTTTGTTGGCGATCTTGAGATCGGCGGGCAGGTCGCGGGGGATCCAGGAATCTTTGTTCGTACTCAATACTGTAAAGAAGTCAGCGGACGACTCTTTGTTCAGGACTTTACCGTGATATATGGCATCGAGCAGCAGCATCATTTCATGTGGGGTGGAGATGTTTTCGCGGCCCTCCTTCGCGGCCTGAAGGTCCATCATTTTGCGGCGCAGGCGAGTGTGGGTGAGACCGAGCGAGTCGAGCATGGCATTGACGTTCTGCATGCCGACGCGGTCGATGAGCACATTGGTCGCGGAATTATCGCTGACGGCGACCATCATCGTTGCCAGATCGCGCAGGGTCAAGCGCGTCACGCCGGGCGTGAGTCCGCCCATGATGTCGCTGTCGGGAACCAGATCGGACGACTGCACCATGTACAGATCGGTGAGCTTGAGCTTGCCTTGCTGGACCTGCAAGTACAGATTGGCCAGGACCGTGATCTTGATCGAACTGGCCTGGGCGAAGACTTCGTCCTCGTGCAGGAGGAAGTGGTCGCCGGTGGTAAGATCCTCGATCGCCACTCCCATGACGCCGTCGAGGTGCTGGTCGACCTCCTGAATGCTGGCCTCAAGTTTCTGCCAGAGAACTTTCTGTTTGCCGGACGAGGGCGCGGCAGTCTGGGCAAGGCAAGGAGCAAGGAATAGTACGCAACAGAGCAAGGTTTTCACGGGACGGGTCTCCTGACGGCAGGGATTGTAGCAGCAGAAAAAGTGCGCCGGGACTACTCCGCTGGGCCGATCAGCAGCGCGTAGCCGTCAGGATCGTCTACGTTCCGAGCCGGGCTTCGCCCGGCGGACAGCCGAGGGCGGCTGTCTCCACATGGGCATTCCCATCCGACAGGCATTCCGAATCCGAGGTCAGCCATCGATTTTCGCCTCTCGCAATTGCTTCACCGCGGTCTCGGAACTCACGGGCGAATAGTACACCTCCTTAAAAGTGTACGACCGCGCTTTGGAGCCGATGACGGGGAGAATCTCGATGTGCCAATGGTAGTCGTCGTCAATCGTCCGCCAGTAGCCGAGATTCTTGGAGGGGTGGAGGGTGCTGGGCGAGGTGTGCAGCACGAGATGAAAGTCCTCGGTAACGGAACGCACGCGCTGCAAGGTCCGGCGCAGAAGGGCGGCCAGGTTCATGCGCAAGCCTGGCCGATTCAATCCCGCTCGTTCGAAAGAGGAGTCGTGGTAGCGGGGCAGAATCCAGGTTTCGTAGGGGACGCGCGGGGCGAAGGGGCATAGGGCGAGATAGTCCCCGCGGGCCTCGAGGACGCGCAGGGCCTGGCGTTCTTCCTGTTGGATGATGTCGCAGAAGACACAGCGTTCCTTGCCGACGAAGTACTCCCGGCCGGCGCGCAACTCGTAGAGCACGCGCCGGGGAACGAACATGGTCGCGGTCATCTGTGACGTGGGATGGCTGAATTCCTGTCCGGCGTTCTTGCCGTAGTCCTTGAACAGGCTGACATACTTGATGCGCGGGTCGCGCTTGAGGTCGAGGATGCGCTCGGCAGCCAGGCGGAGGAAGTGCGCAATCTCATCGTCGGTGGCGCTCCACAGATGCCGGTCGTGGCCCGGGTTTTCGACCAGCACTTCGTGCGCGCCCACGGAGTGCATGCAGTCATAAATGCCGTCGGCCCGGCGTCCGGGTTCGCCCTCGATGCGGTAGAGGGGCTTGGGATGCACCACGGAACGCGCGGACCAGGGGATGCCGGGCGCATTAGGGGATTTGGCGATCACGTGCAAGGGCGTCGCGGAATCAGAGCAAAAACGGCAGGCGGACTCGGGACGTGGTCCGGTTTCAACAAGATCATCGCCGGTAATGACCCAGGAGCGGGTAATGGGATCCTTGCGGAGTTCCATAAGAAAGGAGAACACTGGGAGAGAACCGAAGTCAACCGCGATCTCTTATTGTAATGTCCCGCCAAGCCATGCGAAGGAAGAGGGCTACTTTGCACGAGGCCGTAATCCGAAGTCGGTTCCGTGCTCGAAGTGACTTTCAGCGCCTTCACGACTGAACGGGTGTTCCGGCTGGGGCAAAATGACCGAGCAGACGACCTCATGGCCGGCAATCTGCGCAGTCAGAAACACTTTCCCTTCCGGAAGCTCATCAGAGTAGGTGAATTTCGTGAGCTGACCGCCTCGACCGACATTTGTCCATTCATCTTGCATTTGTTTGATCTGGCCTCAGTATCGCACACTCCGTTTTTACGCCGCTCTTTCCGCCCTCCGCTGCTCGTATGCTTCCCACAGGGCTACAAGGTCATTCACATCCCAGAGTTGATCCGTTACGCCAGCGGCCATAACCGGGGATACGCGAAGTGTACGATTAATCTTGATGAAGTTGTAGGCGAAATAGTTGAGGGCAGTCGCAGCCGGGTGATTCTCCATCTTGCGCGAGAAGCCATTCGACAGGCGGGTATAGGGGCGCATCGTGGTACGAACAGTCCAGTTTTGTCGTTCCACAAATGAAGTCGAAACGTGCTTGAAATCAGGGTTTCCGCTCACTGCCTTCATATCGCAGCCCCTGCACTTTGCCGGGGAACCCCTGGTATGCCACGGTCGCCAGCGGTCTCAAAATTCAAAGTAGCCCACTACCCATGCGAAAAGGCGCAGAAGATGCGGGGCGCGCTTTGTTATAATCCGCCGAAGCCCGCCCCGATGACCGAGCCGTCCACTCCGCTGATGCGGCAGTATGCCGCCGTCAAAAAAGAACATCCCACCGCGCTTCTTTTTTTTCGCCTAGGCGATTTCTACGAGCTGTTCTTCGACGATGCGATTGTGGCGGCCAAAGAGCTGCAGATTACGCTGACATCGCGCAATAAGGAAAAAGGAATCGCTGTGCCCATGTGCGGCGTGCCCTATCATGCGGCGGAGGGTTACATCGGGAAGCTGATTCGTAAGGGCTTCAAGGTGGCCATCTGCGAGCAGATGGAAGATCCGCGCCAGGCGAAGAAACTGGTGCGGCGGGAAGTGACGCGGGTGATGACGCCGGGGACCGCGGCGGATTCGTCGTTGGGATCGGACGAGAATAACTTCCTGGCGGCCCTGGCGCAGGTGGGAGATCGCGTGGGATTTGCGGCCCTGGATTTGTCGACTGGGGAGTTCCGGGCTACAGAGTTTTCGGGCGAGGGGGCGCTGCGGCGGGTGCAGGAAGAGTTGGAGCAACTGCGGCCGAAGGAACTGCTGTATGGCTCGGCGGCGCCACTGTTCGAGAGTGCCGGGAGCCGTGGCAAGGAAGAGCCGAGCTTCGCTCGGCCGGACAGCCGGGGGCACCTCCACCTCAACACGCCAAAACCGGGCGTGTCGGGGACCCCGGGGCTGTCCCCACAGGGTTCATCTCCGCAGCCTCGGGCGGCGGTTGGGGCTTGCACTGAGACTCCGCTGGACGACTGGATCTTTGCGCCGGATCATGCGATTCCGCTGCTGGAGAATCATTTCGGTGTGCTGTCGCTGGAAGGCTTTGGGCTGGCTGGGCGGACGGCGGCCGCAGCCGCCGCGGGCGCGATTCTATATTACGTGCGGTCTACGCAGCGTGGGTCGCTTGATCACGTCGACCGCATCGGCTGGTATGGGCGGCAAAGTTGCCTGGTGCTGGACGCGGTCACCGTCCGCAACCTGGAGTTGATCGAACCTTTATTTGCGGGCACGGACGCGGGCGTCACCTTGTTCCGGTCGATCGATTGTGCGGTCACGCCCATGGGCAAGCGGTTGCTGCGCGCATGGTTGCTGCGGCCGTCGCTCGATCTGGGAGAGATCCATGCCCGGCTCGACGCCGTGGAAGCAGGGGTGAAAGAGATCGTCGCGCGCGAAGAGTTGCGGCGGGCGCTGGATGGAGTGCTGGACCTGGAAAGACTGCTGAGCCGCGTCACGCTGGAGACCGCGAATCCGCGAGACGTGCTGGCGCTGGCCGCATCGCTGGGGAGGATTCCGGCGGTCAAGGCTGCATTGGCCCGGCTGGTCGCAGAACGGCTGAAAAGTCTGCATGCAGCGCTCGATGAACTGGGGGACGTGCGCGAACGCATTGAGAAGACCATCGTGCCGGAGCCGCCTTTGAGTTTTGCCGACGGCGGGGTGATCGCTGCGGGCGTGGATCGTGACCTGGACGAACTCCGGGAACTCTCGCGCAACAGCAAGCAGGTGCTGGCGCAGATCGAGCAGCGGGAACGAGGTCGCACCGGCATTTCCTCGCTCAAGGTGAAGTTTAATTCCATCTTTGGCTATTACATTGAGGTTTCGAAACCGAACCTGCACCTGGTTCCGCAGGACTATGAACGGAAGCAGACGCTGGTGGGGGCCGAGCGTTTCACCACGCCCGAACTGAAAGAGTACGAGGCCAAGATTCTCGACGCGCAGGAGAAGATTGTCGAGATCGAGCGGCGGCTTTTTACGGAGTTGCGCACGGCGATTGCAGCCGAGGCCAAGCGGATCCGGCAGACTGCGCTGGCGCTGGCGGAAGTGGACGTGCTGGCGTCGTTGGCGCACATCGCCGCATTGCGCAATTACTGCCGCCCGGCTTTTGTGGAATCTGCCGACGGCAGCGAGATTGAGATCATCGAAGGGCGCCATCCCGTGATCGAGCAACAGGAAATGGCTGGAGGCAGCGAGCGCTTCGTGCCCAACGATCTCTATTTGAACGGCAGCACACACAACATCATGCTGCTGACTGGGCCGAACATGGGCGGCAAATCGACCTATCTTCGGCAGACCGCGCTGATCGTGATTCTGGCGCAGATGGGATCGTTTGTACCGGCGCGGTCGGCGCGTCTGAGTGTGGTCGATCGCGTGTTCACGCGCATTGGGGCCAGCGACAATCTGGCACGCGGCCGCTCGACCTTCATGGTCGAGATGACGGAGACGGCGGCGATCCTGCACACGGCAACGGCGCGGTCGCTCATCCTGCTCGATGAAGTGGGCCGCGGCACCTCCACCTACGATGGGCTGGCAATCGCATGGGCCGCGGTGGAATATCTGCACGCGCGGGTACGGGCCAAGACTTTGTTTGCCACTCATTATTTCGAATTGACTGAACTGGCCGAACAGCTTTCGGGAGTAAAGAATTATCACGTCTCGGTCAAAGAGACTGGCGGCGGGATTGTATTCTTGCGACGTGTCGAGCCTGGGGCAGCGGATCGCAGTTACGGCATCGAAGTTGCCAAGCTGGCAGGGCTGCCGAATGAAGTCATTATTCGGGCGCGAGAGGTGCTGGCCGAGCATGAGTTCGCGGAGCAGCAGGCGACCGCGCATCTTTCGCCGGGCGCGACTCCGCCGCCGACACAGTTGACGATTTTTACGCCGCTGTCGCAGCCGGTGCTGGAGAAGCTGCGCGCAGTGGATTTGAACCGGCTGACGCCGCTGGAAGCGCTGAATTTGCTGGCGGAACTGAAGAAGGAAATTTAACCACAGAGGACACTGAGGACACTGAGGAAATTCCTCCTCAGAATTATGACGACCCTACGCAAGGCTTCTGGTTTCGAAGACATCGGACAGCTTCTGATCGTTGGCTTCGACGGTACCGAGATGACGCCGCGGGTTCGTTCCCTGCTCACGCGACTGCAACCGGCGGGTGTCATTCTATTTGCACGGAACATTAAGAGTCCGGAACAAACCTGGCGACTGCTGCGCGAATGTCAGAAGTGCGTCGCCACTCCGCTATTCACCTGCGTTGATCTTGAGGGCGGGACGGTCGATCGTTTTCGCGATGCGCTCGGGCCGGCGCCTTCGGCGGCAGACGTATTCGGCACTGGTGATCGCAAGCTCTTTCGCAGGCATGGGGAAATCATCGGCGCGAACTGCCGGTCTCTGGGATTTAACGTCGATTTCGCGCCCGTGCTCGATCTGGCATTTGAGGCGTCGCGGAGCGTGATGGGGTCGCGCGCGGTGTCGGCGAATCCGCGCGAAACCGTCACGTACGCGCGTGAGTTTCTTGCGGGCCTTCGTACTGCAAACGTGATGGGATGTGGCAAGCACTTTCCCGGCCTCGGCGAGGGCAAACTCGACAGCCACCACGAACTGCCGGTGATTGAAAAACCGTTGGGGAACCTGTGGGCCGAAGACCTGCTTCCCTACCGGACGCTGCGGCAACAACTGCCGCTGGTGATGATCTCGCACGCGGCGTATCCCCAAGTCACCCGCGATCGAACTCCGGCGTCGCTGTCGAAGGTCTGGATCACGGACATACTGCGCAAGCGCATCGGTTACCGGAATTTGGTCGTGTCGGACGATCTGGAGATGGGCGGAGTGCTGTCGGCGGCGCCGATCTCCGAGGCGGCCGTGGAGTTTGTGCGCGCGGGCGGAGATCTGTGCCTGATCTGCCATCGGGAGAATTACGTTCTCCAGGCGTACGAAGGGCTGATCAAGACGGCGGAACGAGATTCGAAGTTCGCGCGGCGGGTGGCGGAGGCGGCGCGGCGCGTGCTGGCGTTCAAGAAGAAGTCGGCGAAGACACTTCATCGTGCGAAGGCGCCGTCGGGCACGATGGTCGAAAAGTTGTCGCGCCGGTTGTGGGAATTCGGGGAGCAGGTGCGTTTGGAGCCTTTCGGCCGTCAAGCGGACAAGCGGCGGTCGCGCTCATGAGAAAGACCGCGATGATTGTGGCCGGGGTGATGAGTGGGACTTCCGCAGACGGGATTAATGTGGCGCTGGTGCGTATCGGCGAGGCACGGGATTCGGGCTCGCGCCGTCGGTCCGTT
>JADGNP010000100.1 GCA_017883425.1 Candidatus Sulfotelmatobacter sp.
GCAAGGAGGCGACTGCTATGCCGGTCCGTATGCATCCTGCAATTGAGCCTTACGAAGGCAACGCATCTTTACGACGACATGCCCGAGCCTTGTTCAGCGTCCCCATCACGGTCCGTCACTTATGCCGCGGTGGCGTGCGCACCAACCGGGGCATCAGCCTCGATCTTGGGGAAGGCGGTTTGGGAGCCATCGTTCAAGGGGACGTCCATGTCGGGGACACCGTTGCCATTGATCTCCGACTGAGCGAGCAGTCGCTCACTACCGTCGCCATCGTGCGACACGCCTCCAGCGTTCGCTCCGGATTCGAGTTTGTAGGCTTAACGCCGGAAGAGCGGCTGCAGATCACGAGCATCATCGGCCAGTCTTAAGGGCCTAACCGCGCCTCAATCGACAGCCTTTGACCGCAAAGTTCGCAAAGAAACAACGCGAAGGATGCGAAGAAAAGCAGGCAACGTTTTTCCTTTGCGTTCTCTGCGGCTTCTCTCTGCGATCTTTGCGGTCAAAGGCTTTCTTGCGAATATCCACAGTTCCACTTCGGGAAGCCGCGCCTTTGGTGTGAGGTTTATCACCGTCCCACCAACACATTCGCACTGATAATGACCTTGTTCGCGTGCGGCCAGCTTGCGGTCCGCAATGACCTGCGATGGTCGGTCCCGAGCCACGGTCCCTGCCGAGACTCCAAGGCCGGCAGGGAACGGCCGGTCGCGGTGGAGGAGGTGGTGTGAAGAAATTCCCGCCTTCTCAGGAAAACTCCATGACGCCTGAGTTAGATCCTCGCGTTTCGCGCAAGCTGGGTTTATTCGTCAGCTTCTCCAGCCTGTTCTCGATTGCTGTCGGACTAGCCGGCCTGGCGGGCTGGGTATTTCAGATCGAGATCCTGAGAAGAGTGTTTACCGGCCTGGCGACGATGAAAGCAAATACCGCGGCGTGCTTCGTGCTGATCGGCTCTGCCCTTTGGTGGCTGGGAGCACATGACCGGCCCTCCCACCCGGTTTCAAGCTGGATCGCAAAAGCTGCTGCGGCGATGGTCGCTGGCGTGGGGCTGCTGTCTTTCCTGGAATTCATGGGCGAGTGGAATTTCGGCATCGATCAACTGTTTTTCGTGGAGACAGCCCAAGGAGCAGTCGGCAGCGTCCGGCCCGGATTGATGTCGCCGATCACGGCGTTAGCTTTCGTCTTGCTGGGACTGGCTCTTCTACTGCTGGACTGGGCCGTAGGTCGCGAGGCCCCGCCAGCGCAGTCCCTGGCTTTTGGCTCGGGATTGATTTCCCTGTTCGCGTTGCTTGATTTCATGGTTCAACCTCACGGCTCTCATGCGGGCATGGCTTTACATACGGCGATCGCGCTGTGTCTGCTTTCGTTGGGAGTGGTGTGTTCCCGGCCAGAACGCGGGTTCGTGAGGACGCTGCTCAACGCAAATTTCCGGTTCGGGACGGTGCGCGGGCTGTGGGCGGCGGTGGTCTCGGATGAGGGGCCAGCCTGGCGCCGGCCTCTACGTCATGGTCTGGCAGTGCTGCTGGTGTTCCTGGCTACAGTTGTGCGCTACATTCCTGGCGGTTTTCTCCCGGAGAGACTCACTTATATCACCTATTATCCGGCGACCATGATAGCCGCCTTGGTGGGCGGCTTGGGACCCGGCATCCTGGCTACCCTGCTCTCCGATGTTTGTGTCGATTATTTCTTTCTGGAGCCGAAGGGGCAGTTCGGCAACAAGAATCTTCACGATCTGGTGGGACTGATCGTATTCACGTTGATCGGAACCGGCATGAGCTGGCTGGCCGGGGCAGTGGGCCGGGCCAGGAAGCGGGCGGCGGACGAGACCCGGCGCGCAAAAGAGGAGTGGGAACGTACGTTTGATTCCGTCCCGGAAGCGGTCATGGTGCTGGACCCGGAATTCCGCATCCAACGCGCCAACCGGGCCATGACCGAACTGCTGGCCCTGCCACCCGAGGCAGTCCTGGGCAAGCACTGTTTCGAACTCGTTCATCACCAAACTTTGCCGGTACCGGATTGTCCACTCGGGCAGATGTTGCGGAGCGGAAAACAAGAGCAACGAGAAATTGTTGAGTCCCGGCTGAACAAGATCTTTGATGTCAGTGCCACCCCGCTCTGGGAAGGCAGGAGTCTGCGTGGCTGCGTGCATGTCATCCGGGACATCACCGAGCGCAAGCGGGCCCAGGAGCAACTGCGCAAATCCTTTCTCTACACCCGCAGTCTGCTCGAAGCCAGCCTGGATCCGCTGGTGACCATCAGCCGCGAGGGCAAGATCACCGATGTCAACGAAGCCACCGAAAAGGTTACCGGAGCTTCTCGCGAAAAGCTGATCGGCAGTGATTTCTCAAGCTACTTCACCGAGCCAGAAAGTGCTCGCCGGGGATATGAGCAGGTGTTCGCCCAAGGGGCAGTGCAGGAGTACCCACTGGCCATCCGTAACCAGGCGGGGCAGGTTACAGATGTGCTGTATAACGCGTCGGTATTCAGGAATGAATCGGGAGAAGTGGAGGGTGTGTTCGCTGCCGCCCGCGACGTCACCGAACGCAAGCGGGCGGAGGACAAGGTACGCATATCGTTTCTCTACGCCCGCAGTCTGCTGGAAGCCAGCTTGGATCCGCTGGTGACGATCAGCCGCGAGGGCAAAATCACCGATGTGAACCGGGCCACCGAGACGGTGACGGGGGTTTCGCGGGAGCGCTTGATCGGCAGTGATTTCTCCGACTATTTCACCCAACCCCAGAAGGCAAGACAAGGCTATGAGCAGGTATTTGCCCAGTGGACGGTGCGGGACTATCCGCTGGCTATCCGACACGTCACGGGGAAGCTCACGGACGTGTTGTACAACGCCACCGTGTTCAAGAACGACCTGGGCGAGATCGAAGGTGTGTTTGCGGCGGCCCGCGACGTCACCGAGCGCAAGCGAGCAGAAGAGGAAGTTCGCCGCCTCAACGAAGAACTGGAACAGCGCGTGATTCAGCGCACCGCTCAACTCGAGGCCGCCAACAAAGAACTCGAAGCCTTCACCTATTCGGTTTCTCACGACCTGCGGGCGCCGCTGCGCCATATCAGCGGCTTCTCCAAGATTCTGACCGAGGAATATGGTTCCAGTCTCGCGCCCGATGCCCAGCACCATCTCCAGCGAATCCAGGAAGGTACGCATCGCATGGGCCTGCTGGTCGACGACCTCCTGAACCTTGGCCGGATCGGCCGCCACGAAGTGCGGCTTCAGGTCGCTGGTCTGAATTCCATCGTGAACGAAGTAGTGGACGAACTGAAGCCGGAGTGTGCAGGCCGGCAGGTGGAGTGGAAGGTCGATAACCTGCCCTTCGTAGAATGCGATCCCGCACTGCTGAAGCAGGCCTTCCAGAACCTGCTCTCGAACGCGGTCAAATTCAGCCGCCCTCGCAGTCCGGCGATCATTGAGGTTGGACAAAAAGATCAAGAGGGAACGCCGGTTGTCTTCGTGCGCGATAACGGCGTCGGCTTCAACACAAAGTATGCCGACAAGCTCTTCGGCGTGTTTCAACGCCTGCACCGCGCGGAAGATTTTGAAGGCACGGGCGTGGGCCTGGCCACCGTCCAGCGCATTATTCAGAAGCACGGCGGCCGCATCTGGGCCGAAGCGGAACTGGACAAGGGCGCAACTTTCTATTTCACCCTCGGAGCTTCCGAGACAAGCGAACTCAAAACCAAAGCAGCCATGGTAGGAGATAAAGCATGACGCAGCGACAGATCGAAATTCTACTGGTGGAAGACAACCCGGATGACGTGGAGCTTACTCTCCACGCTCTCCGCAAAGAAAACCTGGCCAACAGCATTCACGTGGCGCGCGATGGCGAGGAGGCCCTCGAGTTCCTCTTCTGCAATGGACCCCACGCCGAGCGCTCCTTCGAGCGCCCCCCGAAGCTGATTCTGCTGGACCTGAAGTTGCCCAAGGTGGACGGGATGGAAGTCCTTAAGCGGCTCAAGGGAGATCCGCGCACGCGCACCATTCCTGTTGTGATCCTGACCTCATCCAAAGAAGAGCGCGACTTGGTCACTGGCTACGGGCTCGGAGCCAACAGCTACATTCAGAAACCCGTCGACTTCGACCAGTTCCGCGAGACGGTGAAGACCGTGGGCCTGTACTGGCTGGTGATCAATCAGCTTCCCGTGTCGGAGGGTCTAAGTCAACCGGCAGTGAAGGCTACGGCCGCCAAGTAACCCTTACGGCCGCGGTGTGATGGAAAGCAAGTCAAAGTGATGACTCATGTCCTGACCGACGATGTGACCATGAAGTCTGTTCCATGACGAACCCAGAGAGCCCGCGTCCCGCCCGGCAACCGCTGCACGCCCTGCTCGTCGAGGACAGTCCCGACGATGCCGAACTCATGGCGCATGAACTGCGCCGCAGCGGCTTCGACGTGACCTGGGAACGAGTGGACAGCGAGGCTGACTACCTGGCATCCCTCGAAAAATCTCCCGCGATTATCCTGGCCGATTACGCCTTGCCGCAGTTCAGCGGACTGAGGGCGCTCGAGTTGCTGCAGCAGCGGGGACTGGGCATTCCCTTCATCATGGTCTCCGGCACCATCGGCGAGGAAGCGGCCGCCGCCGTGATGAAACAGGGCGCCGCCGACTATGTCCTGAAGAGGCGGCTCAACCGCCTTGGCTCCGCCGTCATGCGCGCTTTGCAGGGCGAGAGAAAGATCGCCTACTTCTCCATGGAAATCGCGCTGGAGTCGGCTGTCCCCACCTACAGTGGCGGCCTGGGTGTGCTCGCGGGCGACACCATCCGTTCTGCCGCCGATCTCCAATTGCCCGTGGTGGCGATCTCGCTGCTTCATCGTGCCGGACACTTTCATCAGCGCTTCGACTCCACCGGATGGCAGACGGAAGAGCCCGTGGAGTGGAACGTGGCGCAGTTCCTGACCGAGATGCCGGCCCGAGCAACGCTAACCATCGAGGGAAGGAAACTCTGTCTGCGCTGCTGGAGATATCCAGTGCAGGGGATCAGCGGTTACTGCGTCCCTGTCTATCTGCTCGATACGGACCTCCCGGAAAACGGTGAATGGGATCGGAAGCTGACCTCGGTTCTTTATGGCGGCGACTCCCGCTACCGCCTCTGTCAGGAGGTCGTATTGGGCATCGGCGGAGTGCGCATGCTGCGTGCGCTCGGCTACGAGAGGATTGATCGCTTCCACATGAACGAGGGCCATGCCAGCCTGCTCACTCTGGAACTGCTGCAGGAAGAAGTTGGCAAGACGGAGAAAAAACATATCTCGGCCGGCGACCTTGCCTCGGTCCGGCAGAAATGTATATTCACTACCCACACGCCAGTGCCGGCCGGCCATGATCAATTCGCCTTGTCTTCCCTGGGTACGACCCTGGGGTTTCGGGAAGACCTTTCCGATGTGCTGGAGGCGAACATGGCGGTCCGGGTTTTTGGACGCCACGAACCGCCGGGAGAGAAGAAATCATCTCCCAGCGGCCAAGCCATGCTCAACATGACCTACCTGGGTCTGAACATGAGCCGGTATGTAAACGGAGTCGCCAAGCGGCACGGGGAAATATCGCGCTTGATGTTCGCTGGCTACCATATCGACGCGATCACCAACGGCGTGCACGCGGCCACCTGGACCTCCCCGCATTTTCAGGCGCTGTACGATCGTCACATTCCAGATTGGCGGCAGGACAATTTCAGTTTGCGCCATGCCGAGAGCATTCCCGGGCTGGAGATTCTGGAAGCCCACAACCGGGCAAAGACAGAACTGCTGGCGCGCGTCAATGAACAGCACCAGCTGGCTATGAAGCCTGAGGTCTTCACCATCGGATTCGCCCGCCGGGTCACGGCCTACAAGCGGGCAGACCTTCTCTTCACGGACCTTGAGCGGCTAAAAAAAGTTGCGACGAAAGCTGGCGGACTGCAATTGATTTATGCCGGCAAGGCGCATCCTAGCGACCAGGAAGGCAAGCGGCTCATCCGCCGTATTCTCGAGCTGAAAGAAGTATTGAAGGATGGCATCACTATCGTTTTTCTCCGGAACTACGACTTGGCACTGGCCAAACTGATCACGTCCGGGGTCGATCTCTGGCTGAACACGCCGCAGCCGCCGCTCGAAGCCTCCGGCACGAGTGGAATGAAAGCCGCATTGAATGGCGTCCCCAGCCTCAGCATCGTAGATGGCTGGTGGATGGAAGGACTCATCGAGGGCGTCACCGGGTGGGCCATCGGCGACGAGAAACGTCAACGGGAGGACGAGAGCAGCGGCCTGCGCGACGCCGCCTCGCTCTACGACAAGCTGGAGCGTGTGATTATTCCCATGTTCCACAGTGACCGTGATCGCTTTGTCGATGTCATGCGCCATGCCATCGCCGTGAACGGTTCCTTCTTCAACACGCAAAGAATGCTGCAGCAATACGTGTTGAGCGCCTACTTCCGCTGAGGCAATGATCTAGCACGTCCTCACACGCGATGCGCCCCAGCCGCGAAGCGGCGAAAGAAAAGCTACGACCGATTCCAAGCAGGGAACTCGCCGAACTCCCGAGCATCAATACCCATGTGGGGACAGCCGCCCTCGGCTGTCCCGGTCGAGCGAAAGCTCGACAGGTTTGTCGGTTAGGACCGCAAACTGAGACTCTACCGAATTTTCGGCTCTTCGCCGCACCGCGTACAATAGCCTTTTGCACCTGAACACTGCCCCTGGAAGCACGGTCCGGAAAGAGGCTCGCATGACCACCACTCACCCACCTCGCCCACAAGTCACAGCGGACATCCCCGCGGTCCCGCTCACCACCGAAGGCTACAGCGTTCTGCACCAGATGATGCGCTTCCGCTGGCCCGCCTGGCGAGCCCTGCCCGCGGCCGACAAATCGGCCATCGCCAAAGAAGCCTCCGACGCTCTCGCCGCCATGGAGAAAAACTCCGCCGGACAGTCCGCCCTCTTCTCGCTCATCGGCCACAAGGGCGACCTGATGCTGATCCACTTCCGCGAATCGTTCGCCGATCTCAACCAGGCCGAACTCAAGCTCGCCAACCTGCGCCTCAGCGATTACCTCGAGCCCACCACCTCATATCTCTCCATCGTCGAACTCGGACTCTATGAATCGACCGTCAAGATCTACAAGGAACTTGCCGATCAAGGCATCGAGCCGCATTCCGACCAGTGGAAAGCCGAAATCGCCTGCAAACTCGACCGCCACAAGGAAGCCATGCGTCCCCGCCTCTACCCCGAGATTCCGCCGCAGCGTTACGCCTGCTTCTATCCCATGGACCGCCGCCGCGGCGAAGACAAGAACTGGTACAAACTCCCAATCGAAGAGCGCGCCCGCCAGATGAGCGACCACGGACTCATCGGCCGCCGCTACGCGGGAGAAGTCAAACAGATCATCAGCGGCTCCATCGGCTTCGACGACTGGGAGTGGGGAGTCGACCTCTTCGCCGACGAACCCCTGGTTTTCAAGAAGCTGATCTACGAAATGCGTTTCGACGAAGTCAGCGCCGTCTACGCCCTGTTCGGCCATTTCTACGTCGGAGTTCGAGTCCAAGCAGCCCAATTGGAGAAGTTGCTGGCCGGAGAATTGCCAAATAGATGAGCCATGCACCAGTATTTCTTAAGCTCTTCTTCGCGTCCTCAGCGCCTTTCTCAGCGCCCTTTGCGGTAAGCTTTTGACTTTGAATTGAACTTCCCTTCATTGGAGATTCTCATGTCCATCTTTGGCCTCATCGAATACAAAGACGCCTCTCCCGAAGTCCGTGCCGTCTACGACGACATCATGGCCGCCCGCAAAACCGACTCGATCAATAATTTCTGGAAGGCCATCGCCCACGATCCCGCCACCCTCAAGCGCACCTGGGAAGACATCAAGCAGATCATGGCCCCCGGCGCTCTCGACCCGCTCACCAAAGAACTCATCTACGTTGCCGTCAGCGTTACCAACCAGTGCCCCTACTGCATCGCATCCCACACCGCGTCCGCGCAGAAGAAAGGCATGACCGACGCCATGTTCAAAGAACTAATGTCGGTCGTCGGCATGGCCAACGAAACCAACAAAATGGTCACCGGATATCAGGTCGAGATCGACGCACAATTCAAGAAATGATCTTGGGAGAATTTAGGAAATATGTGGGGACAGCCGCCCCCGGCTGTCCGGCCGGGCAAAGCCCGGCTGCCTCGGCCGCATGCAGAACCTGTTTTTCCTGAGAACGGTATTAGGGAAAACGGCCTAGGAAGATCGCTGCCTCTATAGTTGCGCTGGAAAATAGTTCGCGGCGAAAAGTCTTGCGGGGAAGATCTGATTTTGGGTGGCGCAGCGCTTTCAGCGCTGCGATAAAGCCTTTTTTTCTTCGAGGGCTTCAGAGTGTCCGTGGGAACCAGAGTTTCGACGGCGCGGTGGAATGAGACTTCAGATCTTAGCCGCGAAGCGGCGTAAGAATGCAGCCCACGGCGTAAGCCGTGGGTGAAAGTGGGGAGATGAGCGAGCCCCAGCGGGGCGAAAGAGTAGTTCTCACGCACACTCTTCAGCTCCTGAGGCATCTCGACCGAGCTTTTCGGCAAACTGTTTAGCCGCTAAGGTACGTTACTTTCCTGCTCGTTTCGCCCGCCCAAACTTCCACTCATGCGCCTTCATATCGACTCTCCTCCCGCGGAACCGCACCCCCTCAGCCTCCAGCCGCAGCCGCTGCTCCACCGCCGAGTCGCCCTGCAACTTGATCTCACCGCCCGCTCCCAGCACCCGTTGCCACGGCAATCCAAATCCGCGCCGCAAGACCGCCGCCACCTGCCGTGCCGCCCCCGGAATCCCCGCCGCCCGCGCAATCCCGCCGTACGTCGACACTTTCCCGCGCGGAATGGCCCGGACCGCCTGCTCGATCTGCAGACGCATCGCTCCAGAATCCTTCTGTTTGGTTTTTCCCGCCAGAGAACCGCGGCTTCTCCGTCTCACAGTCCCATTCATCGTCGGCATCCGAGCACAGCCATCGAGGGATTTTCGCTATGCCGCTTTGCGAAACGCCTCCAGCGCCTCGTATTCCGAGTTGTGAACTTCAAACACCGTCAGCAGCTTGGTGACCTGCATCAGGTCTCCCACGCGCTTGTTCAGATTCGCTAGTTTGATCGTGCCACCGGCATTATGTGCTGCGATATGCAGCGCCACCAGCGTGCCCAGCCCTCCTGAATCGATGTAGCTCACTTCGCGCAGGTTGAGCACAATGCGCTTACCGCCGTCCGCGATGGCCTTCTTCACCTCGTCCCGCAGCAGGGAAGACTCTTCCCCAAACACAATCCGCCCATTGCACTCGATGGCCAGAATGCCATCCACTGTTCGCTTCGTCAGCTTTAATTGCATCACAACGCTCCTTTGCGGCTCGCCGTAGACTTGCTTTCGCCCCAGCCGCATCCGCACACAGTCTTGACGCACCAGCCTATCGCGTGCGCGGCACCTTCGCAAGCCCATGTCTCAGGCATTCTCCGCGTTCTTCGCGGCACTTCTCAGCGCTCTTTGCGGTTTAAGGTTTTGTCTTGTCCCCCGGCAACTCGCCCCGTCCATCACGTATAATCGTCTCTTCCGCCCATGAGTTACACGGTCCTGGCCCGCAAATACCGTCCGCAGAAATTCTCCGAGGTCATCGGACAGGAACACGTCACCCGCACCCTCCAGAACGCCATCGAACAGGGACGCAGCGCCCACGGCTACATCTTTAGCGGTCATCGCGGCATCGGCAAAACCACCGTCGCGCGCATTCTGGCCATGTCGCTGAACTGCCGCTCCAAAGACCACCCTGTCCCGGAACCCTGCGGCGTCTGCGATTCCTGCACCGAGATTCGTGCCGGCAATGCCGTCGACGTCATCGAAATCGACGCCGCCACCAACCGCGGCATCGACGAAATCCGCGAACTCCGCGAGGCCGCCCGCTATCGCCCCGCCCGCGACCGCTTCAAGATCTACATCCTCGACGAAGCTCACCAGATCACCGACGCCGCTTTCAACGCCCTGCTCAAAACTCTGGAAGAGCCCCCCGACCACATCGTCTTCATGCTTGCCACCACGCAGCCCGAGGACATTCCGCAAACCATCCGCTCCCGCTGCCAGCACTTCAGTTTCCGCGCCGTCAAGTTCGACGCCATCGTCGCCCAGTTGCGCGATCTGGTCACGCGCGAAAACATTGAAGCCGACGACGACGCCCTCGCCCTGCTCGCCGAAGCCGGCGACGGCTCCATGCGCGACGCGCTCTCCATCCTCGATCAGGCCATCGCCTCCTCCAGCGAAAGGCTTACCGCCGACTCCGTTCGTTACCTGGTTGGCGCCGCGCCCGCTCACATCCTGGAACAGGTGATGCAGGCCGTGTCCGAGGGCAGGAGCGAAGAAATTCTCCGCCAGGTCGATCACCTGATCAGCGAAGGCCACAGCCCCACCCACTTCGCCCGCCAGATGGTCCGTTTCCTGCGCAACACCACGGTCGCAAAGATTGCGGGCAAAGACTCTTCCTTGCTGCAGGTTTCCAGCGAAGAACGCGAGCGCGTCGCTCGGGTCGCCGAATGGTTCGGTGAAGAAGATCTCACGCGCCACCTGCAGATCATGCTCCGCACCCACGGAGAGTTGGGATACAAGCAGGAACAGCGCTTCCATCTCGAACTCGGCCTGCTGAAAATGGCCCACGCGCAAAAGCTGCTCCCCATCGAACAGTTGTTGAGTGATGTAGCCGCCGCTCCCGCAGCCAGTCCGCAGCGACCGCCGGCGAGACCGTCGATTGTCGGCGGCGCGTCAAATTCTGAAATGCGCCGTCCAGAGCCTACTCAACCCGCGCGCCCAAATTTCGTTTCCCCGTTCGCCGCCGACTCCGCCCGCAAAGGCACTCCGCGGCAAGAGGCTTCGTCCGACTCCGCGCCTCCAACGGGCCCGCGAATCGTAGCCGCAGCCAGCGCCACGGAGCCGGTAATCATGGGCTCCGCAGCCCCCGATCCCATCCGTAGGGACCTTGCTAGCAACCTCTCTGTTGGCGCATCGATGCAGCCCGTACCCGACGCAATCGGGAAGGGCACGAGTTCTACTCGTGCCGTTAGAAACGCTGAAGAACGCGCTTTAGCGCCTGAGGGCCAGCCGACTTCCGAGCCGCAATCGCCTCCCGCCGAGAGCACCGACATCGACCGCCTCCAATCCGCGGTCCTGCAAGCCCTCACCGACGGTAACCAGCGCATCCTGGTCTCGATGCTCTCCGCCGGCGAGTGGTCCGTCCAGGGCAACGAACTGGTCATCAAGATCACCGAATCGCAAACCGTAGTCGACATGTCGCTCAGCCCGGAAGCGAAACGTCTAGCCATCGCTTCCGCCAGCGGAGCCCTCGGCCGCCCATTGAAGTTGAAAGTGGTTCCCGGCGCCACGGTGGCCCCGCAGGAGAACAAGCGCAACGGTGGCATCCCGCGTCCCTCCGGCCCCGGCGGCCGAGGCCGCGCCGAGCAAGATCCGGTCGTCCGTCGCATGCAAGAAAAATTCAGCGCCGAAATTCGCACCGTGATCGATTACCGGGACAAGCGTTAGAGAACCGGCGTCAGACCTCGGACGTCTGCCAGTTCTCTTTTCGGTGCCTGGAGATTGAGGTTCTGAAGTCTGAGGTCCGAGGTCCGACGCCGGAAGGCGGATGCCGATAGCCGGAAGCCGAAAGAGGTGTTCATGGGTGGATTCAACCTGCAAGACCTGATGTCCAAAGCCAAATCGCAGTACGATTCCCTGCAGAAGAAAATGCAGGAAACCGTGGTCGAAGCCACTTCCGGCGGCGGCACCGTCACCGCCAAAATGGACGGCCGCAAGCAGTTGCTCAGCCTGCGCATCGATCCCGAAGCGGTGAAATCCGGCGACGTCGAAATGCTGCAGGACCTGGTCCTCGCCGCCGTCAACGAAGCCGCCCGCAAAGTCGACGCGCAAATGCAATCCACGGTCGGCGGCATGCTCGGCGGCCTCGGCATCCCCGGACTGTGAAGAATTGGGCAATTGTGTAATCGGGTAATTTGGCAATCGCTCGACTGGGGGTGACGCCAGCCCTCCCTTTCTTGATTGGCCGAGCAACCAATGCTCCAGCCGCGAAGCGGCGGCATATGTTAGCCCAGGACGTGAGTCCTGGGTAAGCTCGAAAGAATGGAACCGAGTCCCGTCAGGGACGGCACAACTCCGCCCATGCGACTGAGGCAACGCACGATGATAGTTCGCTCGCAAGTCGCCGCCGTCACCGTGATCTCCTTCTGCCTGATCTTCGGCGCGCCGTTTCTCGCACAGACCGCATCGCCCCAGAAAGAGGCCCTCATGCCCAATCACGCCACTGGCCCATTCGAAGTCAAAGTCACACCCCAGGACGACAAATCCGAAGACCCACTCCTCGGCCGCATGACGCTGGACAAGCAGTACCACGGCGATCTCGAAGCCACCGGCAAAGGCCAGATGCTCACCGCCGGCAGCAGCGTCAAGGGCTCAGGCGCTTACGTCGCAATCGAGAAGGTCGCCGGAACTCTCCACGGCCGTAGCGGCAGCTTCGTGCTGCAGCACAGCGGAACCATGACGCAAGGAGCGCCGAAACTGACAGTCACGGTCGTCCCCGACTCCGGCACCGGGCAGTTGGCAGGAATCGCCGGAGAGATGACAATCAATATCGCCGCTGACGGGAAGCACTCCTACGACTTCGAATACACGCTCCCCAAGGCCGATTGAGTAATTGAGTAATTTGGTAATTGTGAAATTGGCGTCCCGCCGGCAGTTACAATGTCCTCGGCCGGTTTTTAATTACCCAATTACCCGATTACCAAATTACTCAATTCCCATGTCCCGATTCGCCGAACCCATGTCCCGCCTGATCGACGAGCTGAAAAAGCTCCCCGGCGTCGGCGCCAAAAGCGCGCAGCGCCTGGCTTTCTACATCCTGCGCTCCAGCGACGAAGACGCCGAAGCCCTCGCCACCGCCGTGCGCGACGTCAAAGCCAACCTCCGCCTCTGCTCGGTGTGCAACAACATCACCGACGTCGACCCTTGCGTCTACTGCACCAGCCCCACGCGCAACCAGCGCCTGGTCTGCGTCGTCGAGGAACCCACCAACATCGCCGCCATCGAAAAGACCAAACACTTCAACGGAGTCTTCCACGTCCTGCACGGCGCCATCTCCCCGTTGCACGGCATCGGCCCCGAGCAGTTGCGCATCTCCAACCTCATCACCCGCGTCGATGCCGGCAACGTCGACGAAGTCATCGTCGCCACCAATCCCACCGTCGAAGGCGAAGCCACCGCCACCTATCTCTCCCAGCAACTCAAGCGCGCCGGCGTCAAAGTTACCCGCATCGCCATGGGCATCCCCGTCGGCAGCGACATCGAATACACCGACGAAATCACCATGCTGAAAGCCATGGAAGGCCGCCGCGATATGTGAGGCGCTTCTAGCGTGGCGCCG
>JADGNP010000528.1 GCA_017883425.1 Candidatus Sulfotelmatobacter sp.
GATGCCGCTGTAAGAAAAATCAAAGCGCGGACGGTCGTCGCCCACCTCGACCACTTTGCCATCGTTTCGGCCACGGCGATCGCGATGTTTGATCTGGGCAGGAGGAAATTTCACGGCCTTTGGGTCACCATGCGGAGCGAGCCGATCGATCGCCGGGCCTCCGGGATATCCCAGGCCTAAAAGCTTGGCGACCTTGTCAAAAGCTTCTCCCGCCGCGTCGTCACGGGTGTGCCCGATGTTGTCGTAGGTCCAGGAGGCATCCTTTTGCGCCGCCAGATAGAGATGGGTGTGTCCGCCCGAGACGACGAGGGCCAGCACCGGGAATTGCAGTTCGTGGTTTCCCTTTTGCCGCTCCTCGAGCAGCACGGCATGGATGTGGCCTTCAAGATGGTTGACCGCAATCAACGGCTTGTCGAGGGCGAAGGCCAGCGCTTTGGCGTAGCTGATGCCCACCAGCAATGCTCCGGCGAGGCCAGGACCCTGAGTCACCGCGATGGCGTCGACCGAGTTGTAAGTGTGCTTGGCCTCGGCCAGGGCCTGACGCACGACCGGCACGATGGCACGCAGATGCTCGCGCGACGCCAGTTCCGGCACCACGCCGCCATAGGGTTGGTGGGTCGTGATCTGCGAGGCCACCACATTCGAGATAAGCTGTTCGCCCGAACGCACCACCGCCGCCGCGGTCTCGTCGCAGGAGCTCTCGATACCGAGGATGTAGGCGTCGGGCACGTTCCTATATTATTCGAAGTCTGATGGCTGACTTGCTCCAACACGTGCGGGAATCGGGTTTCCCATACCCGGATCAGCTGATCCACCTGTTCGTGGGCGGCTCTGAACTGCATGGTGCGAAGGTTCACGGGACCGATGACCTTGACATCTATGGCGTCTACATCGAGCCGCCGGAAATGGTTCTGGGACTGGAGTCCCTGCCGCATTTCGTGTGGTCTACGGCCGGGAACGACCGGCGCAACGGCCCGAATGATGTAGATGTGACACTTTACTCCCTGAAGAAATGGGCAGGACTGGCGTGTAAAGGCAATCCCACGGCGTTGCACTTCCTGTTTGCCGAGGGCGCTCTTCGCAATGCAATCTGGACGGAAATTGTGCGCAACAGGCGCGTTTTTCTCGCGCGAACCTTTGTGAAGCCGTTTGTGGGATTTGCCGACGATCAACTCAAACGCATGACCGGGAGTAAAGGGCGGGGCAAGAAAGGGCAGCGCCCAGAGATCGAAGAGAAATACGGCTACGACGTGAAGGCGGCCATGCACACACTACGCCTGCTTTATGAGTGCAAGGAAATCCTTTCAGAGGGCACGATTACGCTGCCTCGTCCCGAACGGGACTTTCTCATTCGCGTACGCACTGGCAAGTACTCGATGGACAAGGTCGTCGCCATGGCGCAGAAGCTTTTTGTCGAATGCGAGGAAGCAGCCAAATCGTCGTCTCTGCCAGAGAGGGTTGACCGACCGGCTGTGTCGCGGCTCCTGGCGGATTCTTATCGCCAGGCATGGAGCGCGGGTTAGAAGGTCTCCCCAGCGTGGTCAAGTGATTTTTGGGAGCGTTATCATGGAATCGGATTCCACTGTTGACCTGCCATGTTGAAGGATTTCGCGACCGCGATCGTGCAAACCCTGCGCCAGCGGGGCTTCCAGGCCTATCTGGTGGGCGGATGCGTGCGCGACCTCTTGCTCGGGCGCGAACCGAAGGACTACGACGTGGCGACGAATGCGACGCCGGAGCAGGTCATGAGCATCTTCCCCGAGACGTATGCGGTGGGAGCGCAGTTCGGGGTCGTGCTTGTGCCTGCGCCGGAGAGAGACGCGGCGAGAGATGTTTCAGCCGAAGGTTCTTCGAAGTCACATGCGGTCGAAGTGGCCACGTTCCGCAGCGATATCGGATACTCCGACGGCCGCCATCCGGACGAAGTGCGTTTCAGCCGCGACCCGCGCGAAGATGTCGCGCGTCGCGACTTCACCATCAATGGCATGCTGCTTGATCCTCTGAGCGGCGACGTGCTCGATTTTGTGGGCGGGCGCAAGGACCTGGCGGCGGGAATCATCAGGACCATCGGGGATCCCGAACAGCGCTTCGGCGAAGACAAATTGCGTATGCTGCGGGCCGTGCGCTTTGCCGCGCGGTTCGAATACACGGTCGAGCCCGCGACGTTTGCGGCGATGCAGAAGCTTGCTCACCAGATCCAGGTGGTATCGCGCGAGCGCGTGCGCGATGAACTGACTCGCATGCTGACGGAAGGGCACGGCCGGCGTGCGTTTCTTCTGTTGGATGAGAGCGGCTTGCTCAAGCCGGTCCTGCCGGAGATTTCCGCCATGAAAGGAGTGGAGCAACCGCGCGAATTCCATCCCGAGGGTGACGTGTTTGTGCATACGCTGCTCCTTCTGCACAACTTGCCGAATCCTTGCCCACTGACGCTGGCCTGGGGAGCGCTGCTGCACGATGTCGGCAAGCCCCCGACGTTCCGGGTGGCACCGGATCGCATCCGGTTCGATGGCCACGTCGAAGTCGGCGTGAAGATGGCGGAAGAAATCTGCCGGCGCTTGCGATTTTCCAACGACGAGACTGGGCAGATTCTGGCGCTCGTCGACAACCACATGCGCTTCGGCCACGTAACCCGCATGAAGGAAGCCACGTTGAAGAAATTTCTTCGCATGCCCGCCTTCGATGAACATCTTGCCCTGCACCGTGCCGACTGCCTGGCCAGCCACCGCAATCTGGCCACGTATGAATTTGTTCAGCAGAAGCGCGCGGAGATTCCGGCGGAAAAGATGCGTCCCGCACCGCTGGTGACGGGCGATGATCTGATCGCTGATGGGCATATGCCTGGGCCAAAATTCCGCGAGATTCTGACTGCGGTGGAAGATGCGCAGCTTGAAGGACGGTTGCCCTCGCGGGATGCCGCACTCGAATTCGTGCGTCGCGAATTCCCCGTCTGAGCGTTGGGTAGTGTGCAGTTTTAGGGTCTCGGCTTCCTGCTTTGCGGACTTTGCGGGATTTTCTTTGCGACCTTTGCGGTTAAAAGATCTTAACCGCAGAGTACGCTAAGGATTCGCAAAGGGCGCAAAGAAAGTCGCCAAAGTTACGAGCCGCGCACGCCCTGCGACGAGAATGCTAAAATCGATGTTTCTGTCAGCTGACTGCAACACCGGTCGAGACGAGGAACTGCACTTGGAACAGGCGGGACTAGGGCTGGAAAAAATCGTAGCGCAATCCTTACGGCTGGCGCCGCGGGCTGAGGCGCCACTGCTGGCTTGGCCTGTCGTCTGCGGTTCAGCTGTGGCCGAGCGCACGCGCGCTCTGAGTTTCGAGGATGGAGTGTTGCGCGTGGAAGTCGCCGGCCAACGATGGAAAGCCGAACTGCAGGCTCTTGCGCCGCGATACCTGGCGGTGATCAACCGGTACACGACCGAGGCGGTCCGCAGAATCGAATTCGTGATTACTCCTCAGGAAAGCGCAGACCAGAAGCTGCGCTGAACTCCGACCTCTTATTCCAATGAAAGTTACCGACAAAGATGTAGCCTATGTCGCGGAGTTGGCCAATCTGGAACTCACCGAGGAAGAACGCGCGGGGATGCTGCGCGACCTGAATTCCATTCTCGAGTATGTCGACCGCCTCAACGAACTCGACACGTCCAACGTGCCGGCGATGGCGCAGGTCTCCGATCGCTATGGAGTTGATGAAGCGAAGCAGGGGAGCGCGCGATTCGCGTATGCGAGCCGCGAGGATGTTCCTGAGGGATTGCGTAAGTCGTTGCCGCATGAAGAAGCGCTCGCGAATGCACCGGATGCGGACGAAGACTTCTTCCGAGTGCCGAAAGTGATTGAGCGATAGGCCGAGACTCGGATCCACGAAGACCAATGGACTTGACTTCACTCACTATCGACAGCGCCCGTACCGCTGTGCAGACGCGCGAAACGACAGCGCTCGCGCTGGCGGAGGCGCACTACGCTCGCATCAAGCAGGAAGACGGCCAGATCGG
>JADGNP010000529.1 GCA_017883425.1 Candidatus Sulfotelmatobacter sp.
CCGCAGGGTCGTCTCCCCATGCGCCAGGGCCGTGGCACGGTCTCGATCCCGCATGGCCGTCAACATGGATCGAACATGCGGCATCGCTCGATTCAGCCTATCCGCAACCGGACGGGCAGTAAAAGGCGCGGAAAGGCAACGCTCAAAGAGAACATGGAATCGGCCGGGCAGCTCGTCAAGAACGTCAAAAAGCGGGTCTCTGCGACCCGGCTCACACGGCTGACGGCGAACCAATTCAAATGTTGAAGTATGCCTGTTTACGGTCTTCGACTTAAGAATCTAAAGGAGAACATTCCCGGAGGGGCGCCGCGCCCCCACCTGTGGATTCGCTACTGCTCTGATGTAGCCAAGCAGGTCGTCCCATCCAGCACCGCTCTAACATTCCTCGTTAGCGAAAGCGGCGTGTACGGCTTTTGCAGAAAAGCCACCTCTTTTCGAAGAATGCCGTGCCGGACTACGGTGTCATCCGTGTAGCCGCTGGTGTACAACACCTTCATCTTCGGGAACGCGGACCGCAAGGACTCAGCCAATTGCCGGCCACCCATGCCGGGCATCACCACATCCGTCATCAGCAGATCGATGGGTCCGCGGAATTCCTCGGCGACCAGCATTGCGTCTCTGCCATCGGCCGCTGTCAGAACTTGATACCCGTTCGACTGGAAGGTTTGTAGGGCCAGTCCTCTCACTGCCTTTTCATCTTCGACCAGTAGGATCGTTTCTGCCCCACCGATCGCCTGGCCGCTGTCGAGCGCCTCCGGTGCGTCAACTTGCTCCGCGACCGCGGGAAGGTAAATCTTGAAGGTCGTGCCAACATCGGTCTCGCTGCAAACCTCGATGTGACCATTGCTCTGTTTGATAATGCCGTGGACCACAGCCAGCCCCAGACCCGTTCCTTTGCCTGCTTCCTTTGTCGTGAAGAACGGCTCGAAGATGCGAGTCCTCGCTTCGGGCGGCATCCCGGAGCCTGTGTCCGTGACCGCGAGCATGACGTACGGGCCCGTCTGGATTTGCGGATGGGTCGCGGCGTAATCCCGATCCCCGTTCACGTTACAGGTTTCGATGGTCAACTTCCCGCCCGTGGGCATTGCATCACGAGCGTTAACGGCCAGGTTCATCAGTACCTGCTCAAACAAAGCCGGATCGATCTTGACATTGTGGATAGCCGGGTCGAGAACGCTAGTCAGCAGAACGTCCTCACCGATCAGCCGCCGGAGCATCCTCTCCACCTCGCGCACCACTTCGTTCAGATTCAGCACCCTCAGCTCCAACTCTGTCTGGCGGCTGAAGGTGAGCAACTGACGTGTGAGCGACGCGGCACGTACTCCCGCGTCGCTGATGGCTTGAATGGACTCCCGCATTGGGTCCTCGGCCGATAGCGTCGACAGAACGATTTCGCTATACCCGGAGATGACCGTTAGCAGGTTGTTGAAGTCGTGAGCAATTCCGCCCGCCAACCGGCCGATAGCCTCCATCTTCTGGACCTGCCTCAGTTGCTCCTCCAGTTCTTGCGGGCGCTACTTTGCTCGCAAACCATATTCCGCAATCGGTTCACGGTTATCACTCCGAAAGACACGGACCCAGTAGGATCCCGGCGGCAGTCTTTCCACGAGCACTGCCAGACGCCCATCCTTTGAGGAAACCTTAGCTGCGAGAATCTCGACCCCTACGGGATTTACGATGCGAGCCTCATACTCATTCACTCCCGGGCTCGGAACAAGATCGAAAACCAGCAAGGCTGGCCGGCCGGCAGCAACTTGTGCCGGCGCGTCGGGTCCGCGAAGTGATTGCATCAGCACCGTAGCCGGCGCCATTTGGGGTTCACGAAACGGCCCCGCCACCAAAAGCAGTATCGCCAACATCGCCGCTGAAGCTACTGTCCAGTTTGCCGCACGATGATTCCAAAACGCACGCCAACTGCGCTGCGGACGGGCATCGGGCTGGACCGACGCCGCCCGAAATAGCATCGCGAACTCATCCGACGCATCCAGACGCGACTGACAGGCCTCGCAGACCAGCAGATGTTCCTCCACGCCTGCCACACGCTCCTCCGGGAGTGTGCCTAAAGCGTACTGGTCGAGAAGTTCGTCGTTAACATGCAGCGCTGGCATATCGAGCCTCCGTTTGCGATGCGGCCCATGGGACTTCCGCTGCAGGTTCCAACAGGCTATGAATCGCGTTACTCAGATCCCCGGGCAGGAAAGGCTTCTGGATGTAGCCAGTGTCGCCGTTCTGTAGTACTTCCTGTGTCAGGAGCCCACCCTCGCAAAGAACGTCCAATGGAAATCCTGAGGTGAAGATCGTCTTGCTGCGGGGGCAGAGACCGCGGATCTTGGCAGCAACTGAAAGCCCCGACTCGCCCTGCAGGTTGACGTCGCACAAGGTCAGGGTAATTTCATTTTGATGAAGTATTGCGAAGTCAACGGCCTCCCGGGAAGTAGACACATGGGTAGCGTCATAGCCCCACATCCGCATCACCAACATCAAGAACCGGGCGACGAGCATGTCGTCTTCCACCAGTAGAACCGTTTCGGAGCGCATGAATAAATCCTCTTTATGAGCAGTGCGCACGGCGCGGGATTCTTATCACCGGAAGTTAACAATTTGCGCTATCGTCAGTTACGTATTTTATACCTAAATTGTTGATAATACGGGACTACCCAATTTGAAGATAGTTCCGGAGTCGAATTTCGCAGTATTGTGTCCTTTCGTACGAGAACGCAAAACACCCGTGCGAATAGCCGATGTTCGGAAAGGAATCCACATGTCTACGATTATCGAAGTGATGCTTGCCATCTTTGCCGCCACTGCGGGGTCTGCGCCTCACGAACCCGTCATTATTATTCTTGACTAAGCGTTTCGCGCGAGCTTCTTACGCATCCGGTCCGCCAGCCGGGCTTTTGCTCTTGATTTGAGGAGTTGAAATTGGATTTGGGTCAACCCCATTTCTGTGCAGATCTGTTCCGGGGGCTGTTCGCGCAGATAAAAGCGGGATAAGACCTCGAAATCGCGGTCGCTCATTTCCCGCAGCATTTCCTCCATGAGCGTCACCTTCTGGCGGGCGATTGCCCGCTGTTCCGGGGTAAGTTCAGCCACCGTCAGCTGAGCGGTCTCACTCAGGTCGCTGGAAGAGTCCCGGCGCCGGATGACTTCGCCGATCGCGAGGTTCAACTGGCGGTACAGCACCGTACGGACAAAGGCCATGAGATGTTCCGGATGCTGAATGTCACCTCGGTGTATCGCTCCCGCAACGATCAGGAAGACGTCGTGCACCCGATCGTCCACATCCTGGGTTCCCAAGCGCCGCTGCAGGAACTTACGCGCCCCCCTCAGGAGAGTTCGATACAGGGTTTCTTCCCCAGCCGGGTCTCCCCGCTGGATAAGGTCCACCACGTTCCTCCAGTCGATTTCCGGCTCTTGCGGCATCCGCCCTCAGCACAACCGTCACGCGAAACTCGCTCAGTTCGTTTCCACGCAGAAATAAGACGCCCAGCGGGCAGGGTCTGCGCGGGCGCCGCCGGCATGAAGTTCTTCCAACTGCGCCCTTCGCAACAATACTCCAAACGACACTGGGCCATGGGCGCGGTGGAAATAGAGGCGATAGAGCGACAGGAAAACCCCGCCTGCATCCTGATCGGATGTGGGCCAACGCGTCAAGATGACGGCGCGAGCGCCGGCCGCCAACCAGGCCCGGGACATGCCCATCAAGCCGGCGCCCGGAAGAACTTCGGCTTGTCCGGAACTGCACCCGTTGAGCACGACCAACCCAAGGTTCGCCCGCATACCGGCCGTCTCGGTGTCGCTCAACAATTCGACCTGGCTCCCGGCCTGTAAGAGGCTGAGGGCGACCATGCCCCCGCCCGCTTCCTGTGGGGGGAAAAGAAAATGGGCCGCCACGTGAACAACTGACGGGCGGTTGCGGAGCGCTTGCGCGAGTTCCCGCTTGTTTGCCGCCGTGCCTTTCAGCACCACCGGCCGG
>JADGNP010000530.1 GCA_017883425.1 Candidatus Sulfotelmatobacter sp.
AGGAGCACTGAGGATGGCAAAGCAATTGACCTGGGACGACGCCGAGGACATCGGCATCCTGCTTTCCGAAACTCACCCCCAACTCGATCCGCTCGCCGTACGCTTCACCGACCTGCACCGCTACGTGACGGAGTTACCGGACTTTGCGGGCGATCCCAAAACCTCGAATGAAGGCAAGCTGGAAGCGATCCAGATGGCATGGCACGAGGAAGTCCAGGATCGTACACAAGGCTGATCTACTTCTGCGTGGTTCCCTAGACGGAGTCATCCTGAGCGGAGCCGTTCTTCAGGCGAAGCGAAGGATCTCGCGCCTAGACCGACGCCGCGCTACTTCCCCTTCTGCGTGGTTCCCTAGACGGAGTCATCCTGAGCGGAGCCGTTCTTCAGGCGAAGCGAAGGATCTCGCGCCTAGACTGACGCCGCGCTACTTCCCCGCATCCGCCAGCTTCTTGTAGAACTTCTGCAGCGTGTAGAAAGCGAGCTTCCGCTGCCCTCGATTCGAGATCAGCCCCTTGCGATTGTGATAATCCTGCACCCCGGGAAGCATGCGGGCCGGAGCGCGAAAATCCATCAGCACCCACGGAGTCAGTCCCGCCAGATTCGGCATGCGTTCCACCATGCCAAGCTGGTGCTGAAACAAATTCTCCTGATATTCCTCAGTCCAGATTTCGTCCGCATCGCCGTGGCGGCCGTACTGCGCGCCGCCGCCAAATTCGCTGACGATCAGCGGCTTGTTCCACATCGATTTCCACTGCATCTTGTCGGCGTCTTCCGGCCGCCCCCAGTACCAGCCTAAATATTCGTTCAGACTGAGTACATCCAGCACTTCTCCCAGCGGATCGCTCAGAGTGCGCACAGCGGGGGCTGTATCATCCACATGGTTCATCGCCGATGTGATAAGCCGTGTGGAATCAAGCTCCCTCGCGTCCTGCGCGAGCTTTGTTAGAAACGTCAGGCGGTCCGGTCTCACTGGAGTTTCGTTGGAGAGTGACCACAGGATGACCGCCGCGCGGTTATGATCGCGCGCAATCATGTCGCGCAGTTGCGCCTCGGCACTCGCCAGGGTTGCGGGATTCGACCAGTCAATATCCCAGTAGACGGGAATCTCGGACCAGACCAGCAAGCCCATGCGGTCGGCCAGACGAAGCTCATTCTCGTTGTGCGGGTAGTGCGCGAAGCGGACGAAGTTGCATCCCAGGTCTTTCACCCACCCGAGTAGAGTCTGCGCGTCCTCCCGGCTGAAGGCGCGGCCCTCGCGAAAGGGCGCCTCCTCGTGCATCGAGATGCCGCGTAGAAAGATAGGCTTACCATTCAGCAGGATGGTGGCTCCCTGCACTTCGATCGTACGAAAGCCAATCTGATCGTGGATGGTATCGGCGCCGCTGCTGAGGATCACGTCGTAGAGCTTGGGATGAGCGGGAGACCATAGCTCCAGCTTTGCCGTAAAGTGAAAACTCGCCCGCCCCGTTCCATCGGTGGCGAGCGTTTCGTGAACGCCAGCCTCCGGGATCTCCAGTGCGATCTTCTGGGGCGACTGTGCGCCATTCAATTGCACCCAGCCTGCAATCTCGTTCTGTGAGCCACGCGCCAGTTGCACCGAGTAGTCTTGCACGAAGACCGTCGGCACCTCGACAAGCATCACATCCCGAGTAATTCCCCCGTAGCCCCACCAGTCGAACTTCAAGGCGGGCACGGCGTCGGCGCGGCGGACGTTGCTCACTTCGACGATCAGAAAGTTCTCGCCGTCTCGCAGAACCGAGGTCGCCTCAAAATTGAACGCAGTGAATCCGCCTTCGTGTTCGCCCAGCTTTTCTCCGTTCAGGTAAACGGAAGTCTGGTAGTTGGCACCACCAAAGTAGACAAAGACGCGCGTGTTCGCAGGCTTGTGGAAACTGAACTCGCGCCGGTACCAGACCGGCCCTTCATAGAACATCAATTGTTCGCGCTGGGTGTTCCAGTCTCCCGGAACATTCAGGACGGGCGATGCGTCGAAACTATACTCGACGCGATCGCCCTTGCTGCGTGGCTTTTCATTGCGAAAGAATCCGGCCGACTTGCCGTTGTCGAATGGATCCACAATAGCCCGCCACGCGCCGTTGAGGCTCACCGTCGTCCGGCCGGGCACGTTCGCAATCAGCGTGGATGGAGCAGGAGTGGCATAGGCCCATCCCGCCAGCAGGAGCACCAGCAAGCAGCGTTTCATGGAGAACCTCGAACCTGCTCATGGTAGTGATCGAGACGAAGAGGCGTCAATGAACGCCGTTGCAGTCGCATTCCGGGGCCCGGTACTATTCGCAAAAGTTTTACAAGTCCGTGACAAACCGCCCTTAATGGTCGGCCTATCCTACCTTCATGAAAGGCCATCGATAACTCGTAGGCCTTCTCTCTCTCTCCGGCCCAATTGAGAAGGGCACGGCATCAAGCCGTGCCCTCATTTTTCCTGGCCCCGAACTTCCACCTAGCGGAGAGTCACCGGTGCAGGTTCCTCCACATTCGCTTCGCGCAGGAACTTCGCCGCCTCCTCAGGCGGAGTGGGATTGATGTAAAAGCCGGTGCCCCATTCGAATCCGGCGGTCTTGGTGAGCTTGGGCATGAACTCAATGTGCCAGTGATAGTGGTCGTTCGTCGGATCCTGCACCGGCGAACTGTGGATCACCAGGTTGTAGGGCGGGTTGTCCAGCACCCGGTCGGCCCTACCGAGCAGGTCCTTCATCGATCGGGCCAGGTTCTCGAACATGTGCGACGACGAGTTTTCAAAGGCCGACTCGTGCTGCTTGGGCAGAATCCAGGTCTCGAATGGAAAGCGCGGAGCATAGGGCGCCAGCGTAATAAAGTTCTCGTTTTCCGCTACGATCCGGGTGCCAGTGTCCATCTCCTGCCGGATAATGTCGCAGAACACGCAGCGTTCCTTGTACAGAAAATACTGCTTGGCGCCTTCGAGTTCCTGCACCACGTTAATGGGAAGAATGGGCAAGGCAATGAGTTGGGAGTGCGCGTGCTCCAGCGACGCTCCGGCCGCTTCCCCGTGATTCTTGAAGATCAGGATGTACTTGAACCGCCGATCTTTCTTCAAATCCAGGATGCGGTCGCGGAAGGTCCATAAAACATCTTCAATCCGCTTGGGAGGCAGAGTCGCGAGGCTGGCCGAGTGGTCTGGCGTCTCAATGATAACCTCGTGCGCCCCGATTCCGTTCATGCGATCGAACATGCCCTCAGCCTGGCGGTTCAGCGTGCCTTCGATTCCCAGGGCCGGGAACTTATTGGGCACGACGCGGACGGTCCATCCCGGAGTGTCACGCTGCGGCGTCGGTCCGCCATTCGGGTTGGGACGGTAGGCCTGGATCTCGGGAGGCGTCTTGGTCTCGTTCCCGTAGCAGAAGGGACAGAATCCTCCCTTGATCTTCATATTTTCCCGGACAAAATCGGTTGGGCGTTTCGCCCGGTCCGTCGAAATAATCACCCAACGGCCAACGATCGGATCTTTTCTTAGCTCAGGCAATTACTGAATCCTTTCAGTGGGTTGCGCAAACCTCATATCTTACGCCGACAAGGAAGCATTGCGAAACACTTCAATCTGCGGGCGGGAACCAAGATGCGCATAGTATACGCTTACAATATCGAATCTCCACTGGCACGATGGTGGGAGCCGCCTCAGATATTCCCGTGCCACTTGGGCCACCTCGCGCCGTTTGTGCCGGTCCACAGCTGCCTCAGGAGTCTTCACGTCGCGCGAGGTCCGCGTCTTAACTTCAATGAAACAAAGAACATCCGCGTCCCAGCCGATCAGGTCGATCTCCCCCCGGCAACGCGGCGAGCGGAAATTGCGCGCCACCATTACATAGCCCAGCTTTCGCAAGTGGAAGTAAGCGTCTTCTTCCCCGTGCGTGCCGGTGCGCTGACGCCTCGGCCGCTGGTCCGGCGGGAGCACTCGTTCCGCAACCCAATCGAGGCTGTGAATGATCGTTCGCGT
>JADGNP010000531.1 GCA_017883425.1 Candidatus Sulfotelmatobacter sp.
TACCGCCGTTTCCGGCCCGGCGAGGCCGCGCGTGTGATGGTTCGTCACTTCCGGAGGCGGCGCAATCACGTCCGATTTCATCGCCGCTCGAACCACACGATCCGGCGCAACCTCCACGTCCGGCGCGGGCGCCACGACCTGGGCCTCTGGCGCAACCATGCGGGTCAACGGAGCTCGCGTCGCATCCAGCGGAACCGCGGGAACGATGGCTCCCGTGGCAATGATGTTGGGCAAGGCGACGTCGCGGTTGAGCTTGAGATCGGGCGGCACGACGATGGTTTGGGACCGATTGTCCGCTTCCGGCGGAACGGAAAGGATCGGCTGCTTCGCGTAGGCGGGGTCTCCCTTTTGCGCTTTCGGCGCTTCGGATGCGCCCGTGTCGAGCGGTGGCAGATATTCTTCCGGCGAATAAGTTACCAGCGACGACCGGTCAAATGCGGCGCGATCCAGAATTTTTTGCTGTCGAATCCACGAAAGCGAAATCGTCCAGATGAGGGCAACCGCCGCCGCGTGCAGCAGCGCGGATTGCAGGAAGCGTCCCCACGGCAGCTTTTGCTGGACGAAGACGTCCCGCCACAGGTCAAATTCGTCGTCGTCGGGCGGTTCCGCACGGCGAGCGGCGCGAAATCTGCGCCAGAACTCCGGGCTCGCGGGATCGCGTTCCTCCAAAAATCTCAACAGATTCTTCTCCGGGGATTCCATGTCTGGTTCCAATTACCCTCTAGCCAACTTCCACGACGGTGGCCCCGGAAGGCGGGATCCGAGGCGCTTTCGCTGGCTCGCCACGGACGGCTACTTTGTAGCAAGATTATAGCTGACCTTGAGGGTGCCCCACTCATTCGCGTTTTTTGCGAATGAGTGGGTGGCCTGCACCCGGTGTATCGCCTTCAACCGATGAATGACCGCTATACTGACTGTTCCGAGGTGAGCATGCCGATCCACACAACCCGCTTCCACGCGCTGCTTGCGTGTTTCGTTCTCTTTGCTTGGATGCTGGCGGGCGCACAGGCGAAACCGGACGAGCAGAACAAAGGTGGGCAGAACCGGGCCCCAAGTCCGGCAACCCCCGGGGCGGATTACTCGGGCATGTATAGTTTTTTGCGCGAAGGCGAGTTCGTGCAGGTTACCGTCGAAGACCAGGGACGCGTTACCGGCTTTGTTTCGCGCTACGGCGACTCGGAAAGCGATCGCGGCGTTTTTCTGGATCACTTTTTTAAGTTGGGTAAGCTCGATGGCAACCAACTCGCGTTTACCACCGAGACCGTGCATGGCGTATCGTTCGAATTTCGGGGAACCGTCGAGCGCGGCGAGGGCAAGAGTCGGGGCGACGAAGCGTATTACGTGCTGAAGGGAACTCTCGTCGAGAACACCACCGACGAAGCGAAGAAAACTTCTTCCCACTCGCACGAGGTTGCGCTGAAAGGCTTCCCGCAGGATATGGCTCCCCCGCACCCGGAAAGGAATTAGGTCGTCACTCTTCGGTCTACTATCGATCGATTCATTGACCTGTTGCGTGCCGGAGATGGCTTTCATGCCAGGCATGCAGGGTACGAGGCGTGCGCTGTATGGGTACATTACTCGATGGGTACTGTTGAACCACATTAAAAGTGTCCCCGTGAAACCACAATAGAAGTGTCCCCTTTTAGAGTTCCTTCGACGAGGAGGAACAAAGATTGGGGAGAACGGGATTGAGCAGGAAAGAGCTGAGCCGGGTGGAAGTGATGGGGCGGGTCAAGGCGCACAGCTTGCGATTGCGCGAAGCGGCCAAGTTGCTGGAGCTGAGTTATCGGCAGAGCAAACGGATCTGGGCGCGGTACCGGACGGGAGGAGCAAAGGCACTCCAACATGGGAACTGTGGTCGAGTGTCGAACCGGGCCTACACGGCGAAGTTCCGGGCGGCGGTGCTGAAACAGGTAAAAGCCCGCTATGAGGATTTCGGGCCGACGCTGGCGGCCGAGCACCTGGCGAGCGATGACGGACTGGAAGTGCAGGCGGAGACGCTGCGGCGCTGGATGAAAGAAGCTGGATTGTGGCAGAGGCAACGGCGGAGGAAGCCGTATCGGCAGCGGCGAGAAGCGAAGGCGCACTTTGGCGAGTTAGTGCAGTTGGACGGAAGTTTTCATGAATGGCTGGAAAAGCGTGGACCGCAGGGCTGTTTCATGAACATGGCCGATGACGCCACGGCGAAGGCGCTGGGGCGGTTCTCCGAGCAGGAAACGACCTGGGCGGCGGCGGCAGTGTTGCGCCGCTGGATCGAGCGCTACGGAGTACCGTGGGCGCTCTACACGGACTGGAAGAACGTGTATGTGCGGCCGCCGAATGCGCAGGAGCGGATGCGCGGAGAAGCGGCGGTAACGCAGTTCGGACGCATGTGCGCAAAGCTGGGCATCCGCATCATCGCGGCCAGTTCGCCGCAAGCGAAGGGGCGGGTGGAGCGGGCGCACGGCACGCATCAGGACCGGCTGGTGAAGAAACTGCGGCTGGCCGGGATCGCAAACTATGGGCAGGCCAATGCGTATCTGGACGAGCACTATCTCGCCGAGCACAACCGGCGTTACGCGCGGCCTGCGGCGGCTGCCGACTATCACCGGCGACGGCCCACGGAGCGGCAACTGGACGAAGTGTTCTGGCTGGAGGAAGAACGAGTGGTGAGTGAAGACTGGGTGGTGCGCTACAACAACCGGTTGCTGCAACTGGAACGGCAAAGTCAACATTGGGCGCCGGCCAAGAGTCGCGTCCTGGTGCGGGAAAACGAAGCGGGAGAAATCGCGATTCACTATCGCAATCAGCGTCTGGGGTTTCGCGAGCTGAAGGCGGCTTCTATAGCGCTGGGCGAGGGAAGGGGCGCTGCCCCTTCCCCCGCGCCCCCATCCCCAAAACTGCGCCGCCGCCTTCCTCCAGCTTCGAACCATCCCTGGAGAAAAGGCTTTCAACAAAGAACCATCCCCAACTTTTCCGGGGCAGCGTGAAACCACCACTAGGGGACATTTCTATTGTGGATAAGACGGGGACATTTCTAATGTGGTATGACACATTACTCGATGGGTACTTGACATCCTGAGCCAGCCGCCGCAAAATATCGAAAATTTGGCAAAAACCCCCATTTCCTCTCAAGAGTTGAACAGTCGAAAAAATCTATGACGCCTAGCCAGCCGTCGCAGTCTCCTCAAAATAAAGTCAGTCCCGAACAGTGCAAGCATCCCCGGGTGCAGATCGTCTCCCGCGACGAAGAGACCGAATATGTGGAATGCCAGGAGTGTGGGGACGTTTTCGAGTCCAGTGAATTGAAGGACATGGCGATCGAGGAAACGAAAGAACCAGAGGAAGAGTGAGCCGCGTTCGACCGCGCTTGGCGGATCGCGATCACTTGATGTTAATCAGCTGATCTTATGAAACTCACGCGCCTGGCTGTTTTCCTTGCCTCTCTTGCGACGGTGATGCCTCTGGCGGCCGCCCAGTCGAAACCCCAGTACCAAGTCTACGCAATCCGCTATGCGACCATCCCCGGCTTCCCCGTCGCGGAGCTGGTAGCGGGCGCCGACCCGGCCCGCAAGCTTGATATCACCATGTGGATCTGGCTGGTGAAGGGGAACGGGCGCAATATCCTCGTGGACGCCGGTTTCTACCACGAACGCTTCTTCCGCGACTGGCAGGTGAACGACTTCATCCGGCCTTCGGACGCAATCGGCAAGCTTGGTCTGAAGCCCGAGGACATCACCGATGTCATTATCAGCCACATGCATTGGGATCATGCCGATGGCATGGACCTGTTTCCCAAAGCCCGCGTGTGGATTCAGAGAGATGAGTTGCAATACTACGCGGGAGAGGCGTGGCAGTCGGCGAATACCCACGGCGGCATCGATCCGGACGATGTGCTCACCATGGTCAAGCTGAACACCCAGGGCCGGGTCGGCTTGGTCGACGGGGACGCCCAAGAGATTATTCCCGGCGT
>JADGNP010000532.1 GCA_017883425.1 Candidatus Sulfotelmatobacter sp.
GAGGCTGTTCGCAAGACGGCAAAGAGCGCGCTGGCCGCGAAAGTTGTGACGGTGCTGGAGGAAATGGCCTCGCATGGTACGACCACAGTGGAGGCCAAGTCAGGGTACGGGCTCACGGTCGAGTCGGAACTGAAGTCGCTGGAGGCCATCAAGGAGGCGGCCTCCCGCTGGCCGGGGACCGTGGTGGCCACCCTGCTCGGAGCCCATGTCGTCCCAAAAGAATTTCAGGGCTGCTCACAAAAGTACGTCGAGATCGTCTGTAAGGAGATGATTCCGCGGGCGGCGAAGCGAAAGCTTGCCCAGTTCGTGGACGTCTTCTGCGACAAGGGGGCGTTTACTCCGGAGGAAACGGAGCAGATCTTTGAAGCCGCAGAAAAGCACGGGCTGAGCGTCCGCGCGCACATGGGCCAGCTTTCGGAAACGGTTTTGTGGCCGTTCTTGCGCTTTCATCCAGCATCGTTCGACCACATGGACCACGTGAACGAGGACGACATTCCGCAGTTGGCCAAACGGGATACGGTGGCCACGCTGGTGCCAGGAGCAAATTATTTCCTGGGGTTGAAAGAATATCCGGACGCTCGCCGCTTGATCGATGCCGGTGTACCGGTTGCCTTGGCTACGGACCACAACCCCGGCACCTCGCCCACCATCAGCATGCCGATGGCAATGTCGCTGGCGTGCACGCACATGAAGATGTCACCGGCGGAAACAGTCGCGGCAGCCACGATCAATGGGGCATGGGCTCTTCGCGTAGCGGAACGCAAAGGGAGCATCGAGCCGGGAAAAGATGCTGATTTGGCGATATTTGCCGTCCAGGACTACCGCGAAATACCGTACTGGTTCGGCGCCAATCGCTGTGCGATGACAGTTCTGAATGGAGTGGTGGCGTCCCGCGATTGAACTTTCGCGAGGCACCGTCCGTATTCATCTGGAGTGGAGTTGTGCAACTGCGTTCGGGGCACTCCAGGAAACACAATATAAGGAAGCAATCTGATTCAATCTCCTGAGGGAAAACAATGAATCGCATCTTTGCAGTCGTGACCTTTCTCGTGCTGACACTCTCCCTGGCTGCCGCGCAGCGGCTGCCCGAGGTCGCTAGACCAGAGAATTACAAACTCACCTTCACGCCCGATCTCGACAAGGCCAAGTTTGAGGGCGACGAGACCATCACGATCCGGGTGCTGAAACCGACCTCGGAGATCACTCTGAACGCGGTCGATATCGATTTCCATGATGTCACCGTCACCAGCGGTGGCGCCACGCAAAAGGCCAAGATCACTCCCGAGAAAGAGAAGGAAATGGTCGTGCTGGCGGTTGAGAAGCCGCTGGCCGCAGGCCCCGTCACCCTACACATTACCTACACTGGCATTCTCAACGGCGAAATGCGGGGCTTGTACCTGGGCAAGGATGACAAGGGACGCAAGTACGCCGCCACCCAGTTTGAAGCCACCGACGCGCGACGCGCCTTCCCCTCATTTGATGAGCCCGACTACAAAGCGACCTTCGACATCACCGCAGTGGCGGACAAGGACCAGGTCGCAATCTCCAATTACAAGGTGGTCTCCGACACGCCCGGCCCGGGGGACAAGCACACCTTGAAGTTTGCCACCACGGCGAAGATGTCGTCGTATCTGGCGGCGCTGATCGTGGGCAACTTCGAATACATCGAAGGCTCCGTAGACGGCATCCCGATCCGCGTCTACAGCACCCCCGGCAAAAAGGAGATGGGCAAGTTCGCGCTCGATGCAGCGGAGTACATCGTCGGCTACTACGACAAGTATTTCGGGATCAAGTATCCCTATGGGAAGCTGGACCTGATCGGCCTGCCGGACTTCTCCGCGGGTGCCATGGAGAACGTGGGCTGCATCACATTCCGCGAAGTGATCTTACTGATTGACGAGAAACAAGGATCGATCGATCTCAAGAAGACCATCGCCTCAGTCACCTCCCACGAGATCGCCCACATGTGGTTCGGAGACCTGGTCACGATGAAGTGGTGGGACGATGTGTGGCTCAACGAAGGGTTCGCCACCTGGATGTCGAGCAAGCCCATCCAGAAGTGGAAGCCGGAATGGAATTTTAGTCTGGACGATGTGAGCGGGACCGGCGGGACCCTGAACGTCGATTCCCTGGCCAATACGCGGCCGATTCATCAGGCGGCTGAAACTCCGGCCCAGATTCAAGAGTTGTTCGACGGAATCGCTTACGGCAAAGCGGCATCCGTGCTGCGCATGCTGGAAGCGTATCTCGGCGAAGAAACCTTCCGTGCGGGTGTGAATGCATATCTGCAGCAGCACCAGTACGCCAATGCGACGGCAGACGATTTCTGGGATGCTCAGGCGAAAACCTCAAAGAAGCCTGTCGACAAGATCATGCCCACATGGGTAAAGCAGGGGGGCGCTCCGATTATCAATGTCAAGGCGCAGTGCTCGGGTAATTCCACGAGCGTCACTCTGGCACAGCAGCGGTATTACATCGACCGATCCAAGTTCGAAGCGGCTAACGATCAGCTCTGGCAGATTCCCCTGTGCATGAGGGGCTCGGCAACGGGCAACGGCGCGCCGAAGTGCGAACTCATGACTAAGAAAGAAGAGACCTTCACGCTGCCCGGATGCTCGACCTGGGTTCTGGCGAATGCAGGCGCGACCGGGTACTACCGCACCGGCTACCAGCCGGATGCGGTTCGGGCTCTGGCAAGCGATGCCGAGACCAAGCTGACTCCCGCCGAGCGCATCGCGCTGCAGGACGACATCTGGGCGTCGGTGCGCATCGGGCGGGAACCGGTGGGCGACTACCTCGCCTTCGCGCAAGGGCTGCAGTCGGACCGAAACCGCGCCGTGCTGGAAGACGTTCTGGGACGGCTCAATTACATCGGCCAGTACCTGGTGAGTGACAGCGATCGGGACGCATATCGCGGGTGGCTGCGCCAATATCTGGCTCCGGCCATGAACGAAGTTGGATATGAGCCTAAACCAGGCGAGAGCGACGAACAGAGGACGCTGCGGTCGCGTCTGTTCGGCGCACTGGGCTACGATGCCCGCGATCCCGAGACCCTGGAGCAGGCACGCAAGATCGCGGACAAGGCTCTGGCCGATTCTGCATCCGTGGATCGTGAAATGGCCGGCGGCGCGTTTGGACTCGCGGCATTGAACGGGGACTCCGCGTTCTACGACCGGGTGATGGCAGCCCTGAAAAATCCAAAATCGCCGGAGGAATACTACATGTACCTCTTCACGCTACCCCAGTTCGGCGATCAGAAGCTGCTGCAGCGCACGTTGGAATTTGCGATCTCGCCCGACGTGCGATCGCAGGACGCGTTGGGGGTGATCACCAGCGTGATGGGAAATCCAGTCGGCCAACAACTGGCATGGGATTTCGTTCGCCAGCACTGGACCGAAATTGAAAAAACGGGCGGACCGTTTGCCAGTGCCCAAGTCGTGGGAGCGACCAGTGTTTTCTGCGATGCGGGATCGCGGGATCAGGTGACGGAGTTCTTTTCCGCGCACAAGGTCGCGGCGGCGGAGCGCACTTACAAACAGTCCATTGAACGCATCAACAACTGCGTCGATCTGAAGACGCAGCAGGAACCGCAGCTGGCGTCGTGGCTGGGACAGCATGGCACCGCCGGCGGAAAGTAGACGGCGGGATGTGAAAGCGGCCCGGGATATTCCCGGGCCGTGTTCTTTTTAAGGCGATCTTATTAGGGCGATCTTAGTCCAAAGACGTCCGTCTGTTTTTGCGAAACCGATTGTCACCGCGCTCATCTATAGAAACATCATCCGTCTTACAATTTCTGGAAAGAGAGAGCAATCATGAGCAAGAGCAAAGGCTACGCCGCGGTGAGCGCCGAGGCTCCGCTGGCGCCGTATTCGTTCGAACGGCGCGAACCACGCGAGCACGATGTCGTCATCGACATCAAGTATTGCGGGATCTGTCATTCCGATATTC
>JADGNP010000101.1 GCA_017883425.1 Candidatus Sulfotelmatobacter sp.
ACCGTGGTGACGCCCGCCGCCAGATAGATTGGTCCCCACTCGACCTGCTCGAAGTGCGCGTGCATATCCCAAAGCCCGGGCAGAATGGTCTTGCCGTGTGCGTCCACGACGTTCGCGTCCCTGGGAATCTTTACTTTGGATCGCGGCCCTGCGGCAACGATGCGTCCGTTACGAATTACGACCGCCGCGCCCAGAACCGGGGCGGCGCCTGTTCCATCAACCAACGTACCGCCAACAATGGCGAGCGTCGAGGCGCGGCTGCCCGAGATTCCTTTGGAAATTTCGGCCAAGGCACTCATGCCGTCAGCCCCGGCGCGTCCCACGAAATCCCCGAGGGCGCTCTCGTAGCCGTCGCGAATGGCTTCGAAGTGATCGAATTCAGCGTCGGTCGAGATGGCGGCGACCAGATTGCGATTCGCGTCAAACCACAGCGTCTCGCGTCCCCAGATGAGGCCTTCGATGGTGTAGCGGTCGAGTTTCTCGTCTTTCGTGCCCACACGAATCGTGTCCTGCCCGCGCGGCTCCACTTTCACGCTGCCGCTCGGAATCGTCGCCAGCTGCGCCGGCGAACCGTGCGTCGCCCAGTAGCGCACCATGAGCATCTGCATGGTCGCCGGAGCGTATCCGGCAATGGTGAAGAACGGTCCGGAGGGCGGAGACGAATCACTCTGCTTGTCGCGGGTGCGGAAGTGAACCTTGCCGGCGTCGATGGTTACGGTCTCGTCAATCGAAACCGTGCGCGCCGTATTGCCTTTAATTTCGAAGGCCTGCGGCGTCAGGTCCTGCGCGCCGCGAAAAGTCACCGTGAGAGGAACCGCTGAGCCGCGGTCGGTGAACTTGAAATCCACTTTCACCCCGAGGGAGTCGCCGTCGTGCCGGACCTCGTATGTTTCCTGTCCAATCGCCTGTTCGAATTTGTACAGCGTAAATTTGCCCTGCTCGACGATCGCGGATGCGTCGCCGCCGGCGGGTTGTTGCGCAGCAGAGCTTGCAGGTAGGACTGCCGCCGAAACCGCACAGGCAACGACAGCGAGGACTAGGAAGATCTGAATTTGTTTTCGCATGTTTGTAGATCGGGAAATGGTCGAATGCACCGCACTCACTGCCCGAGAATTGTAATGGACTTCCGCGCACGAAAACAAAGCGAAGCGCAGCAGGCAACTAGCATGGGAAGAAGTGGAAGCAGTTTCAAATCGGGACGACAGTATGCACAATTTGCTTTTGGGTGGCGCAGCGCTTCCACCGCTGCGATAGAGTGACCTATTGAAGATTGCACAATATTGTGACACTCACCCTTACTGTCATTTCGAGCGCAGCAAGGTTTGTCCGCGAGCGGACAGACCTTGCGGAGTCGAGAAACCTGTTTTTCTGCCGCGTCCAACAGCAGGCTCCTCGACTACGTTCCGCCATCCGCGATGCGGATGACGGAACTCCGCTCGGAATGACAGACCGTGTAGGGGTGTCACAATATTCTGCAAAACCTCGATAGAGAATCGCGGCTTTAGCCGCCGAGGTACTTATGACTGCACCACCCAGAGGCAACAACGGATACAGCGTTTACTTCATCACCGCTTCCACCTTCCAAAAACAAAGCCTTTTTCAGTCCGATCGTTTTTCTCTACCCTTCATTGAAACTCTGTTGAACTACCGACTGCAGAGAAAGTATCTGCTACACGAATTCGTCGTCATGCCCAACCACTTTCACCTGCTGCTCACTCCGACACTCACGTTAGAGAGAGCCCTGCAATTCATCAAAGGCGGATTTTCCTATCGAGCCAGGAAGGAACTGGGATTTGCGGGAGAAATCTGGCAGCCCAGCTACTATGATCGCCGAGTGAGGGACATCGAGGAGTACATTAATTGCAAATATTACATGCGTCAGAATCCTGTGAAGCGGGGTCTGGTGAAAACGCCAGGGGAATATACCTACAGCTCAGCGTATCCCGGCTTTGTGATGGATGAAGTTCCCGAGCGTTTGACGCGAGCCCTCCAGATCGCATGACTCTGTGTCATGGGTTGCTGCTTGGGCTGGTGCTTTCGGGTGGCGCAGCGCATCCAGCGCTGCGCCACCCAAAGGCGGGAAGCCTTCTCTCATTGTCCCTACTTCTTTACAGTAATACCCAGTTCTCTCAACTGGCGCTCGCTTACGGGCGTCGGCGCGTCGCACATCAAATCCACCGCGCGCGCGGTCTTCGGGAAAGGAATCACCTCGCGCAGACTTTCAGCCCCCGTCAGAATCATCACGATGCGATCGAGGCCCAGCGCAATCCCTCCATGTGGAGGCGTGCCATACTCCAGCGCTTCCAGGAAGAATCCGAAGCGCGACTTCGCCTCTTCTTCCGTCATGCCTAGTGCGCGGAAGATCTTGCTCTGAATGTCCTGGCGGTGAATGCGAATCGACCCGGACCCCAGTTCCGTGCCGTTCAGCACCACGTCGTACGCCAGCGCCCGCACGGCGCTCAATGGCGACTGCGGATCGTTCACCGATTCCACGCCCGCTTCCAGCAAGCCCATGTCTTGTTCGTGCGGCGAGGTAAACGGATGGTGCGCCGCCATCCACTGCTTCTCGCCTTCATCCCATTCAAACATGGGGAAGTTCGTGACCCACAGAAACCGGAAATCCTTCGCCGGGTCGCCGCTTTTCTTGAAAATTCCGTGCCGCTCGGCATATTTCTGCGCCAGCGCCAGCCGCAGCAGCCCCGCCGACGCATAGATCGCCAGTTCCGCGGGCGTGACCTTGCGGTGTGCGGGCATCGCCGTCTGCGGCCCCGCCTGCGCCGACCCGGCCACCAGCACGGTCAGATCGCCTTCCTCCATTCCGGTCTTCTTCGCGATCGCGGCCGCGGCCTCGGGAAACTTGTTCCCGATACGCTTGAAGTCTTCGAAAATCTTCGCTCCGCCCTTGGCGTGGAACATCGGCTTGATGTCGTCGCGCTCCTTGCGTGAAAGCTCGCCGACTTTGGGCGTGCGGATGGCAATCACCGGCAGATTCGCATTGATCGCCAGTTCCTGCAGATTCTCCGCGGTAAAGCACTCCCGCACCTCGGTAAACTCGGGCAGGCGCAAATCCGGCTTGTCGATTCCATACAACCGGATGGCTTCGTCATAGTCCATGCGCGGGAATGGCGTCTTGATCTCGCTGCCTGCGGCCTGGAATGCTGCAGTCAGAAATCCCTCGACCACTTCCCACACCCGCTCCGGCTGCGGATACGACATCTCCAGATCGATCTGGGTGAACTCGGGCTGCCGGTCGGCGCGCAGGTCTTCATCGCGGAAGCAGCGCACAATCTGAAAATATTTATCGAATCCCGAGATCATCAGGATCTGTTTGAACATCTGTGGCGACTGCGGCAGCGCATAAAAAGTCCCCGGCTGCACGCGGCTCGGCACCAGATAATCGCGCGCCCCTTCCGGCGTAGACCGCGTCATGAAGGGCGTCTCAATCTCGAAGAATCCCTGCGCCGAAAGATAATCGCGGATCGCCTTCGCCACCTTATGCCGCGTCTCAATGTTGAACTGCATCACCTCGCGGCGCAGATCGATATAGCGATACTTCAGCCGCGTCTCTTCATTGGTGAGCGCCGTGTCTGACGGCAAGAACGGCGGCAGCTTCGACTCGTTCAGAATGCGAATCTCCTCCGCAACCAGTTCTACTTCGCCGGTGGGAATGTTCTTGTTCACCGTGTCGGCGTCGCGCCCCTTCACCGTGCCGATCACGGCGATGACATACTCGTTGCGCACGGTGTTCGCCTTGTCATGCGCCGCGGCGTCCAGTTCGCGGTTGAGCACAACCTGGGTCACGCCGGTGCGGTCCCGCAAATCGATAAAGATGAGGTTGCCCAGGTCGCGCCGCCGGTTCACCCATCCCATGAGCACGGCTTTCTTGCCGGCGTCCGAGGCGCGCAGCGTCCCGCACATATGAGTCCGTCGTAGATCTCCTAAGAAATCGAGCAAAGTGTGTCCTTACAGTCAGAATTGCGGCAGAATGCCGAAACACAAGATTATAAACGTTCTTTCTGGTGAGGGACTTGCGCCGAACAGGAAGTCCGAGTGACGGCGTCCCGGATCGGACTTGAGATTTCAACCTGGCGGATGTCCTCCCGGCTATCCGAACTCCTGTTTCCGCATCTACTATGGGTAAGATGACCGCAGCCCGGCCTCTCGACGAAATTCCGCAGCCCGCGCCCGTTCCGCGGCTCCTGGTCGAGCTGCCTTCGTGGCCTCGAGTCTTCTTCGGCAACCTGCGCGATCTGGTCTTTCCGCGCCGGCTTCCCCCGCTCAAACTGCGCTCCGCACCTGCGCCCTTCTGGCCGGATGTATTCGTGACGCGCCGGCTCCCCTGGGGCCGCTTCCTCCAATCCGGTGCCTATCACGTCGTAACATTCGTGCTGCTGATTGGGTTCACCCGCTTCTTCGCGCTTCAGCCCCAGGTGGTCGCGAGGCCAACCTTCGACCACGCCGAAGTGATCTATTACCAGCCGTCGGAATACCTTCCTCCACTCGATACCCGCAACGCGCAGGCCGCGCAGCCCAGGGAGGCCGACCCAGAGTTTTCCCGACAACCCATCATTTCTCTGCCTCCCGAAGCCGACAACCGCTCGCAGACCATCGTTACCCCGCCCAACGTCAAGCTGAAGCACGACGTTGCGCTGCCCAACATAGTGGCCTGGTCAGAGAAGATAGAGAAGCCGCGGCTTGCGATCCCTCCCGTGCCGCTGACTCCCGCCGCCGACATCACGCGGATCGCGCCTCAACTGGAAAACTCCGTGGTGACGCCACCGCCCGACGCGGCCCACCTTGCGCACCGCCGGAATTCGCCCACGCTGCAGAACTCTGTGGTAGCTCCCCCGCCAGACGTGAGCGCCTCGAATGCGGCCACGTTCCAGGCTCCGCAACCTGCCGTTGTCGCGCCTCCACCGAGTGTCGAGACTGCATCCACTCGTCCGCTTGGCGATCTCAACATCGGACGGAGTTCCGTGATTGCGCCCGCGCCCCAACTCCCAATGGCCGAACAACGCGCCGTTCCCAGATCTCGATCCTCCGGCGTCGGCATCGGCGCTCCGCAAGTCGTTCCTCCGCCCCCGTCGGTTTCTGCTTCCGGATCTTCCGGGGAGTCTTTTGGAGCGCGCGGTCGGGTAATCGCGCTGAACTTGCATCCCGCCGTGGGCGCGCCACCCGTTCCTCCATCGGGTAACCGTCGCGGCGCCTTCGCCGCCACGCCCGAAGGCCATCCCGGAGCGTCTGGCTCGCCCGGGGCCGTCTCCGGAGGCACTACCGGCGGAACCGATGGACATGGCAACGCTGGCAACAAAGAAAACGGTGGAACAACCCGGAAGGGAACCAGTGACGTGCCGGCGGGACTTTACGTCGGAAGCGCGGCGGCGAAATCGTCGCCTGTTGCGGGCGATCCCAGCAAGGCCTCCACCAGTTCGGTCAATCCCAACCTCGTGGCGAGCGTGCGTCCGCCGCGCGTGACCAGCGCCCTGTCGCGCCCCATGCAACCGGAAACCGCAACTAAACTCTCCGAAGCCGAACGGGAAGTCTTCGGCAACCGCAAGTTCTATTCCCTCACGCTCAACATGCCGAACCTGAATTCCGCCGGGGGCAGTTGGGTGATCCGCTTCGCCGAACTCAAGCACGACTCAGAGAATCATGACTCAAACAATCACGACGCGAACGTACCTGCCGGAGATCTCTCCCAGCCCGCCGCCACGCGCAAAGTCGATCCTGCCTACCCTCTGCAACTGATGCGCGAGAACGTCGCGGGCACAGTGATTCTCTACGCGATCATCCACGCCGACGGCACTGTGGGCAACGTGCGCGTGTTGCGCGGCGTCGACGACCGCCTCGACCAGTTCGCCAGCCAGGCGGTAACGCAGTGGCAATTCCGGCCCGCCACGAAAAACGGTACTCCGGTGGATGTCGAGGCGACGTTCCAAATCCCGTTCCGTCCGGCGCGTGTGGGGACGAACTTCTAGTCGTGAAGAAATAGCTTGCTACGTCTCAGCCGTTCGCAGCCGTCTCTACAAATGGATTTCTGGGGACTGTTCGAAAGCTAGTGCGGATGCTGGTGTCTTACACTGACCACTAAGCGCTAACTCCTGCCCGCGCTTTTCCTCTTCTCCAGCGCCGCATAAATCGCGGGATCGGTGCAGACCTCATAATACTTCCGCTCGGTCCATCCCTTCACCGAAAAATCGGCAGGATCGATCCGTGGAATCCGGCTCTCGCGCACGACAATTTTGCGGAAGATGTCCCGATCCACCGGCACCGTAGCGTTGAAGAGCCGGTACTCGCCTTTATCCGACGAAGCCAGCGACGCGGGCAGCTTCACCCTCAACGGCTCGAGCGTAATCTCCTGCTGCAACTTGCGGAAGGCCATTTCATTCATGCGAATCCCGCCCAGGTTGAAGCTCAGAATCACATCTTCCGGGTTCCCGTTCTCGTCGACTTCCGCCGCCTGAAACGCATACACGTGGAACGGCCCCGCCTGGGGCTCCATCACCTTGCGCGCCCGCTTGTTGCACGAAGACAGCCGGTCGCTCTCGTTCAGCGCTTCCGAAATCATGATCTGATGCTCGCCATCCATCAGGTACAGCGGCGCCGACTCGTGCGCCGTGATGCCCAGGCCCAACTCCAGGCCCGGCATGCCCGAGCGCTGCATCAGTTCGTTATACCCGCGCACGATCTCAATGATTTCCCGCGCCAGCACGCACATGCGGCTCACCGCCAGCCCGGGCTCGCCTTCGCGCTCCAGAATGGCCAGAATGATGGCGTCGCCTTCCAGAAATACTTTCTGAGCGCCGTACTTCTCCAGCAGCTTGTTTACCGGATCGTAGAAATTCAGACTGAAGTACGACGCCGGATTCAGTCCCTTCTCCATCATCGTCCGCGTCAGCCGCGTCGAGTCGCGCACATCCGCCTTGAGCACCACGTGGCGCAGCACTCGCTCCGAGTTCGTCTGCCCCTGTTCCTCCGGAAGCAGGAATTCATAGAGGGTCCCGTTTACCCGTGACAGTTCCTGCAGGCGTTCGTTCGAGACCAGGTTCACCGTGTCCAAAGCTGCGTTCAAAATCTCCAGCCGCCGCAGATCGCGGTGGTAGTGGAAGAAATCTCCCAGGAAGCGCGCCGCCACCTTCGCCCGCTCCGCCCCGCGGCAACTTGCCACCTTGGCCACCGCCGCATACAAGCTGTTGGGCGACAGCTTGCCGTGCTCCTGAATCATGCGCTCGACCCGGTCGCATTCCGTCCGGTCGATGAGCGCATTTTTCAACTGCTGGGGATTGATCCGCGGCGCATACTCGCTCAGCAGCGGCACCACGTGATACGAAGCGATTACGTTTTCCATCACGCGCTCGTCTTCCAGCAGCCGCACCCACTCCGCCAGGCGCGCCTGTTGTGCCAGCGCCTCCTCGGAATCTTCCGGTGTCCCCGTCCCCACCAGTTGCCGCGCATTCTCCGGGACATTCATCCACGAGTCGAGGGTTTCCGCGCTCACTTCCTCGCCATATTGCGAGCGCAGGAAAACCGAGGCCACTTCCCGCATCCGGCCATAGCGGTCCGGATCGCGGTCCCAATTCCCCAGCATGACGTAGTGCTCGGCGCACAGGTAGTCATCGCGCCCGTCTTCGGAAAACAGCAGCCGGTTCAGGAACAGCGGATAGGTGAAATAGCTGCCGCCGCTCGTCTCCTCGCCGAACAGCGACCGCCGGGTGCGCACCAGGGTGCTTTTCTCCACCTCGCGCAGGGTCTCAAAGAGTTCCTGCCCCGTCTTGCGCAGGATGATCCGCTTCCGCACCTGGAACGCCGCCAGCTTCTCGCGGTACTCATGCGCCTTCTGCTGCCGCATGTTGTCGTAGCTTTTCAGCAGCACGCGGCACCGCTCCAGCACCTGCAGGAACTGCTGGTTCATTTCCGTGCGCACAAACTTCGTGACCGCCAGCCGCGCCAGCAGGTCGACCGACAGCTTGAATTCCTTCTTAGCCCGATTGAGAGACGCGACCTGCAACTCGGTCAGGGAAGATTTCCACCCTCCGGGATCGTTTTTCGGCCGGGCTGGCCTCCCCGCCTGATTCCTCATCCACGACGGCCCTTGCGCCGGCTGCGCAGCCTCCGCCGACAGCAACCCTTCCAACTCGCCGTGCCGTGCGATCAACCGCGCAATCTGTGCCCGCCCCTCCTCCACAAACTTCGGACTCAGCACCACATCGTGCCGCAGGTTATCGACGCCGACCGAGAGTCCCTCGAGCGAAACAAAGGGCGTCGACGCAGCCAGATTCGGCGGCGCCGGTTTCTCCGGCGCTCCACCTAGGCGAAAAATAGGAATTCTCGGCATCCCGGGTTAGGAGTCTCTTCGGAAGTCGCTGATTTCAAACCTACATATCGAGGCTAGCATGCCCGGCACGGGAGCTAAAGTTACCTAGGTTACGGGGTCTGGGCCCGGCGATTTCCGCGACTCCTAGTCATCGCTTCAAGGTAGAATCGAGTGCCACAAAATCGTTGCGTGCCAACGGAGACAGGGATGTCCCACCTGCGAAGAGTGTTCCTCACCCTGCTGTTCATTGTTCCCGCCTGGGTAGCTGCACAAGAAGCGCACAGTCACGGCGCACCGGAGAAGCTGGGAGAAACATCGTTTCCGACTTCCTGCAGGCCAACGGTTCAGCGTCAGTTCGACCGCGGGGTCGCTCTCCTTCACTCCTTCGCTTATGACGCCGCCGAAAATGCATTTCGGGACGTGGCCGAGCAGGATCCGCGCTGTGCCATGGCACATTGGGGAATGGCCATAGCGTATTTCCACCAGCTGTGGGACCCGCCCATCGTGCCCACGACAATCTCGATTGCGCAAAAGGAAATCCAGCGGGCGCAGCAGATCGGGGCGGGTTCGGAACGCGAGCGCCAGTTCATCCAGGCGCTGGGCTTGATGTATCAGGATGCTGCCACTGTGCCGTACCGCACGCGGGCCTTGAACTACGAGCACGCGATGAGCGATCTGGCCTCCGAGAACAGGAAAGATGTCGAAGCACAGGTGTTTTACGCGCTCGCACTGCTGGCGAACGCATCTCCCGCCGACAAGACGCATGCGAAGCAGAAACAGGCGGCCGATCTTCTGGAGCCACTCGATCGCGCCTACCCGCAGCACCCGGGGATTCCTCATTACCTCATCCATGCTTACGACAATGCGGAACTCGCATCCAGAGGCCTCCCGGCGGCAAGAGCCTACTCCCACATTGCGTCCTCGGCGCCGCACGCATTGCACATGCCATCGCATATTTTCACGCGACTCGGCCTGTGGGAGGACTCCATCACTTCCAACCTTGCGGCAAGGGACGCTGCACACCAGCAGGGCGACACGGGCGAAGAACTGCACGCCGTGGATTATCTGATGTATGCCTATCTGCAGAGTGGACGCGACAAAGAGGCGGCTCAGATCCTTCAGCAACTGAAGAGCATGCCAACGCTGAACGAAGGCGATGTCAAAATAGCGTACGCTTCTACCGAGATACCGGTTCGCTACGCGGTTGAGCGGGGTCAGTGGGCCGACGCTGCTGGCATCGTTCCTCCGACCGGAGCCGCGCTTCATGTTGTCGCAATCGCGGTTTGGGCTCGCGGTCTGGGACTCGCCCGGACTGGACGCGCCGCCGAGGCGCGCACGGAAGTTGAACGATTGCACCAAATCGAAGCGCAGCTTCGCACGTCAGGCAACGACTATTGGGCAATTCAGGTGGGGATTCTGACGCGCGAAGTCTTGGCGTGGTCAGCGCAGGCGGACAGGAAACCGGAGGAAGCTGCAGCTTTGTTGCGCGCGGCAGCCGACGAGGAGGACGCAATCGAGAAGCTTCCCGTGACACCGGGGCCGATTGTTCCGGCTCGGGAGCAGCTCGGCTACTTGCTGCTGGAACAGAAGCAGCCGGGTCTGGCGCAGAAAGAATTTGAGACAGTACTCGTAAGTTCCCCCGGAAGGCGTGGGGCCCTGCAGGGCGCCGCGCATGCCGCCGAGCTCTCCCGTCAAAAATGAACGGAGGCCCGTCTTCTTCCGTCTGGGGAACACTGATTTTCAATCACGCGCTACTGACTCTTCGCCCGCGCCGCCTCAAACTCATCGCCCTTCTGCCATCCGATCAGCTTGGGCAAACTCGCGGCTTCCCACCCCAGGGCAAATCCAAACCGCGCCATCGCCGAATCTCCCACAAAATCCATCTCGGGATGGTACTCATCACTTGGCTGGTGATAATGCTTTTCCACGTACTCGTGTTCCTGCTCGAGTCCCCAGGCCTCGGTGTGTCCCTTGAACTTCATCCCTTCGTTAATTGAAAAGGATGGAATGCCGACTCGCGCCAGGCTGAAGTGATCGGAGCGGTAGAAGTGCCCCGCGTCCGGCCGCGCATCCGGACGAATCGCCAGGCGGAACTCCTTCGCCGTCGCTTCCACCGCCGGATAAAATGTCGTCCGCTCCGCCCCGGAGACTTCCACTTCCTCCGGCGCTCCCAGCGGCTTCACATCGTCGTAGTTCAAATCCAGGGCAATCTTTCCCGCCGGAATTGGCGGATGCTTCCCCAGATACTCCGATCCCAGCAGCCCCTGCTCCTCCGCCGTGACGGCCGCAAATACAATGGAGCGCCGCGGCTTCTGCGCCGCCGTCCCGAAGGCCCGCGCCAACTCCAGCAGGATGCCGCATCCCGTGGCGTTGTCGTCGGCGCCGTTGAAGATGTTGTCCCCCGGCATGTCGGGACGAATGCCGAAATGATCGTAGTGCGCCGTATACAGCACTGCCTCATCGGCCGACTTGCGATCCGCACCGGGCAGAATCGCGACCACGTTGTTCGATTCGAAATTCCGAACCTTGCTCACCATATGCGCCTTGAGCTTTGCTCCCAGATTCACCGGGTGAAACTCACGCGACTGCGCATCCTTCATCATCTTTTCCAGGTTCATCCCGGAGGCCGAAGCCAGTCTCGTCGCCACATCCAGATGCACCCACGACGCTACCTTCAGAGCCGGACCTTCCAGCTTAAGAGACGACTTTTCCCCCGAATTAGAATTCCGCACCACTTCCCACGGATAGCTCGCCATCTGCGTCTGGTGGACCAGAATCACTCCCACCGCGCCCTTGCGCGCCGCCTCTTCATACTTGTAAGTCCAGCGCCCGTAGTAGGTGAGCGCCTTGCCCTTGAAGAACTTGGGATCCTCCGAAGGCGGCTCGTTCACCAGCATCAGCAGGACTTTCCCGCGCACGTCGACGCCCTTGTAGTCGTCCCAGCCGTACTCCGACGCCTCAATTCCATATCCCACAAAAACGATGTCCGCATCCACATCCGACTGCGCCTGCTGGGTCTGGTCGTAGGCGACATACTCGTCGAGCGGCTTCAGATTCATGGTCTCGCCTCGCTTCGGCACCAGGGAAAACTGGGTCTCGGGCAGAGTGGTGATCCCCACCAGCGGCACCTTCTGCATGAACGTCCCGTGATCGCCGGCCGGCTTCAGCCCGTATTCGGCAAACTGCGTGGCGATGTACTCCGCCGCGATGTCGCCCCCGCGCTGCCCCGTCCCGCGGCCTTCCAGCAGATCGTGCGACAGGTAGCGCACGTGCCAGCGAATGTGCTCCGGCGTGATCGTCTCCAGAGCCACAAACGCGGGCCCCGGCAGCTTCACGGACGGCGCACTCTTCGCGCCCTTCGAACCTCCGGCTCCGCCATCGGCCCATACCAGCAGGCTCGCCCACACGATCAGACAGGCCGAAATGGTTCTCAGCATTCCTCGCATATACAGGTCTCTCCCCCAACAAAGCGGCGCGCCAACTGGAAGACTGTTTTGTGAAGGCTCTAAAAGAATTGTAAAGGACGGCTTAGCTGCGGTTGTATGAGAAGTGGCAGCAACGGGAGCACGAGAGTGTACCCACTACCGGGAACCAGGCACTAATCGGACGTGTCCGAATGCCCGGGGTTCCCCCGTGCTCCTTGTGCATGGGTTGTGTTCGTGTGGGGACGGGTCTTTGACCCGTCCGCCGAGCGCAAGCTCGGCATTCTTCAGCCGCCGGACCGGCGGCTAGTTTTTCGCCCCTCAACCCGCGCGGAAATCCCGCACATCTTCCCCCCGCTTGAACACCGCCGCTGGAGCAGTCTTCCCCGCCTTCGCCATCCTGCGGTTGATCTCTTCAAAATCCGCCTTGAGCCATCCCACGCTCGCAACCTCGATCTCCCCATCCGGCGCGATCCAGAAGATCGTAGGAACATTGGTCAGCCCATACGCATTCGAGGCGGGGTACGAATGAATGTCATCGAGCAGCACCGGAAACGTGATGCCAAATTCCTTGTTAAACGCCGCCGTCTCCTTGGCATCGTTCTGCGAAACCCCAACCAGCGTGACGCCCTTATGCCCGTAGGCCTTGTGCAGCCGCTCGAAGAACGGCAGGGCATACTGGCAGGTCGGACACGACACCTTGAAAAACGCCAGCACCACCGGCCCTCGAGCCAGTTCGTCGTTCAGCGAAAACCTCTTCCCATCCAAAGCCTTCAACTCAAACGCGGGCGCCTTCGTCCCGGTAGTTAGTGCCGCCATCGTTCGTCCTCCGGTTCGTCCTTGCAGGATATTTTGCAGCCAGTGCATAAATCCTCGCACGAAACTACTTCTATCTTAGATGACGCCGCGCGCTCTTCGGATGGAGAGCAATGATACCCGTCTTCCGCAGAATCTTCCGCGCCAGGCCCGTGAGCGCAACTCTCTCCAGCTTCTCGACGGAAATCCATTTTCCGCCAACGTGCGTCGGCGCAGACATGCGCCATACCCGCACCGTGTAGTCCGTCACCGTGATCGAGTGTTTGAGTGTGAAGCAAGCCTCTGAGACTTCGCCGCCCGCGCGCTCTTTGGCCATGCCACGTTTGGAAGTGCCCGCACGCGTGAATCCGTCGCTGTGTTTAGCTCTTGGGTGGCGCAGCGCTTTCAGCGCTGCGATCTCGCCCCCCCCATTGGACGGGGCTTTAGCCCCTGAGGCGGCACCATCGACCTCCGGCAACTCCCACATCCCCGCCATCAGCCGCGCGTCCCGCGCCCGCCTCACCAGAAACACCGCATCATCGCGGAAATCCAGCGCGTAATGAATCTCCCGCTTTTTCTGCCGCGACGCCTTCGCCGCTCCCGCCATTTCTCCGCGCGTCGCGCACAACTCCACCACCGGACAAGTCAGGCACGCCGGAGCCCGCGGCGTGCAC
>JADGNP010000102.1 GCA_017883425.1 Candidatus Sulfotelmatobacter sp.
CAGCGCATGAAACGCCGCGGTCTCCATGAGCCGGATCATGTCCGGCGTGGAATATACCGGAGGCAATTCCGGATGGTGCGACGTGAGCGTGTGCTCGAACGCGACGGTCTCTTCCGCCTCACCCCGCGCCCCGATAGGAATGTCTCTGGCCACAGCCGCTACCTCTCCAGAAAGAAATGAGCCAATGATTCTATCGAATCATTGGCTCGAACTGTGCCAAGCGACCTCCGAACTATTCCGAACTATGCAACCGCCAGCGCCGTCCGGCGCGCGTCGATCCCATCGAGCGCCTTCCACAGCATGCGCGCCGCGTTCTCGGCCGCGTCCAGAGCCGCGTCCGCGGCCTCGGGGTGGGCGGCGATCCGCTTTTCCAGTTGCTTGCGCCAGACGCGCGCGTGGTACACATCGGCCGTGGCATGCAGCGCGAAGTAGCCGCAGGTCTTGTCGTCGGCGCCGTAGGTCTCGCGCAGACCACGCTCTTTTTCCTGCGCAATGCGCGGCACCTGCGACTCATACGTGTACAAAGCGGCCAGCGCATCCTCCGGCGAACCTTCGCTGGCTACCTGCTGAAAGTGCCGGATGAGCTGCCGAATCTCCGGCACCGGACTATGCCACTCCAGATTGCGGCTTGAGCCCATGCCTTCGGCGAAGTCGAGCCAAAGCTCCGAGTGCGGAACCGAGTCCCTGCCCGGCCGCCCGTCCACGCCCTTCTCGTCGCACATGTTGGCCAGCACCGCTCGCCGCAGTTCGCCTTCCTCCAGGCGCATCCCAAGAGCCGCCAGGTAAGACGGAAACGCTTCGACGTGATGGTAGTAGTCCTGCGCATATTCGCGCAGATCGTTGCGCGTCAACTGGCCCGCCGACCACGCCTTGTAAAAGGGATGGCAAAGCAGGTCATACTTCCCGATGCGCGCTTCCAGTTGCTCAAAGAATTCCTGGGTATTCATGATGCCCCCTGGGACTTTCACTAGGACAGCCCAATATACGGGCGAAAAGGCAACGTCAGCAAGTGATGGAAATCACACGGCCCGCCAAGTTGCTAGAATGAAAGAAGGAACGGGTACAAGAATTTTCTGGGGTTCGCTCCGTCCGCTTCGCATGCAGTTCACCGAACAATTCGACGTAGTTGTGGTCGGCGCCGGCCATGCTGGATGCGAGGCCGCCATGGCCGCGGCGCGCATGGGCCTGAAGACCGCTCTCTACACCCTCAACGTCGACCTGATCGCGCAGATGTCGTGCAATCCCGCGGTGGGCGGCATCGCCAAGGGACACCTGGTCCGCGAAGTCGACGCGCTCGGCGGCATCATGGGCGAGATCACCGACGCGGTCGGCATCCAGTTCCGCCTGCTGAATACTTCGCGCGGCCCGGCCGTGTGGTCGCCGCGCGCGCAATGCGACAAGCAGGCCTATCGCCTGAAGATGCGCGAGGTGCTGGAGTCGCAACCCAATCTCAAGATCAAGCAGGCGGAAGTTGCGGATCTGATTGTAGAAGGCTCTCAGCTGTCAGCTGTCGGCTCTCAGCCGGAGAACGACAATGCTCGTGTGGGGACAGCTGCCCTCGGCTGTCCGGTCGAGCGCAGCTCGACTGCTGCCGACGACCGTCGCCGCGTTCTCGGCATCAAGCTGCGCGACGGCCGCACCGTCGGCGCGCCCGCGGTCATCATCACCACTGGAACGTTCCTCAACGGCCTGATTCATTGCGGCGAGCAGCAATATCCTGCCGGACGTTCGGGCGAGCCCAACGCGGTTCTGCTGGGCGAGGCTCTGAAGAAGCTCGGCTTGCGCGGCTGCCGCCTCAAGACCGGCACTCCGCCACGCCTGGACGGACGCTCGATCGACTGGTCGCGCTTTCCGGCGCAGCCCGGCGACGCCGATCCGACACCGTTCAGCTTCCGCACGAAGCGGGTCGCGCACCATGACTCGCAGGTGCCCTGCTACATTGCCTGGACCACGGCGGAGACGCACCGCATCATCCGTGAAAACGTTCATCGCTCGCCGATGTACAGCGGCCAGATCCAGTCGATCGGCCCGCGCTACTGCCCTTCAATCGAAGACAAGATCGTAAAGTTTCCCGACAAGGAGACGCACCAACTCTTCCTTGAGCCCGAAGGACTGAACACGCACGAGATCTACGTCAACGGCATGAGCACGTCGCTGCCCGTGGACGTGCAGCTTGCGATCCTGAAGTCGATCCCGGGGCTCGAAAACGCGGAGATGCTGCGGCCCGGATACGCCATCGAGTACGACTCCATCGATCCCACCGAACTGGAGCGCACGCTCGAAACCCGCAAGGTTGCCGGCCTGTTTCTGGGCGGCCAGATCAACGGCACCTCCGGCTACGAAGAAGCCGCGTGCCAGGGACTGATGGCGGGCATCAACGCCGCGTTGCAGGTGAAGCGGCAGCCGCCGCTCATCCTTGACCGCACCGAAGCCTACACCGCTATCCTGATCGACGACTTGATTTCCAAGGGCACGAACGAGCCCTACCGCATGTTCACGTCCCGGGCCGAATTCCGCCTGCACCTGCGCATCGACAATGCCGACCGCCGGCTCACGCCCCACGGCCGCCGCGTGGGCCTGATCTCGGACGACGCCTGGGCAGATTTTCAAGCGAAGCAGCAGCGGCTCGAGAAGATGAAGAAGTTGCTGGACAACACGAGACTGACCGCTGAACTCCTGAATACAATCGAGGCCGTCGCAGTCAGCAATGCCCATGTGGGGACAGCCGCCCCCGGCTGTCCGGCCGAGCAAAGCTCGGCTATGCCCGATTTCTCGACGTCCGTCGGCCAGACCCTCGCGCAACTCATGAAGCGACCCGAAATCACCGTGGAGCAACTCGTGCCGGTCTTGAGGGGACTCGCGCCGGAGTTTTTCGCGCGGCAAGACTCCTCAGTGTCCTCAGTGTCCGGAGCCTGCCCTGAGCGGAGTCGAAGGGTGGTTAAGCTTTCCTCGGAAGTCCGAAATGAACTGAAGTCCGTCGAGACCGAGATCAAGTACGAAGGCTACCTGCTGCAGCAGCAGCGCGCCATGGAACGCCTGAAGAAATCGGAGCAGCACTCGATTCCCGAGTGGTTCGATTATCGTTCGGTCAGCGGACTCTCGCGCGAGATGCAGGAAAAACTCACCCATGTGCGGCCCCGCACCATCGGCCATGCCTCGCGCATTCCCGGCGTGACGCCCGCCGCGGTGTCGCTGGTGCATGTCTACATTGAAATCCAGACGCGCAGGCGTGACCAGGCCGCCCCACTCTGAGGCCGGGCCCTTATCGTGGGTTCTGTGTGGTTTGCAGTTCTTCCGCGAGCTTGAGTTCGCTTTCCGCTTCTTCTTTCTTCCCCATGTCGCGGTAGGCCTGGCCGAGCAGGTGATGGGTCGTCGGATTGTTGGGGTCCATGGTCACCGCCCGCTGCAAAGCGCGCACCGCCAAATCGAATTCGCCCTTCTTCTCGAGCACCTTCCCCATCAGGATGTAAGGCCCCGTCGAAGTGGCATCCAGCCAGATGGAACGCTGCAGCAACCGCTCCGCATCTTCGAACTTCTGAACCCGTGAGTACGCGTCGGCCAGCTTGTAGTAAGTGGCCGCATGCCCAGGATTGATAGCCAACTCTTTCTGGAATTCCGCGATCGCTTCCGGCACCCGCGATTTATAGAGATACAACTCGCCCAGCAGGAAGTGCACCAGCGGCAGCTTGGGATCGAGAGCCGCCGCCTTTTGCGCGTACTCTTCCGCCACCGGATCGTACTCCTGGCGCAGCAGCATCCGCGCTGTGAACAAATAACTGGCAGCCGAGTCGGGCGGCACATCGAACATTTTGCCGAACGCTTTGCGCGCCTGCGCATAGTCCTTGGTCTGGATGTAGCAGATGCCCAGAATGTAGGAAGCGTCCACGTTGGCTCGCGGGTACCAGCCTTGCACTTTTTCGAGCAATGGAATCGCGTCCGCCGGATGCCCGCCCAGGTAATAAGAAAGCCCGAGCAGTTGAATCGCCTCTGCGTTCGCGGAATCCGCCGCGGTCGCCTTTTTCAGATACTCGATCGCCTTCGGGAAATCGCTCTTCTTGTAGTATGCCGTACCCATCTCCAGGGCCAAGCCTTTGGCGGCGGGGTCGCGGGCTTCAACAGTCTGCAATTCCGCGATGGCCTCGTCGAGCTTCCCCTGTTGCATCAGCTTTCGCGCCGGCGCGAACCCGGCGGGCGCGCCCGCCTGGGTTTGCGACGCAGATGGCGATTCAGGAGGTGCTGCCTGCTGCCCAACTCCGTTTACAGAAAGTGTCCATACGAGTACCGGAAGACTCAAGAATCGAACAAGAAGACGTAAGCGAATTCCCTGCATACCGAGGATTAAAGCACAAAATCAGGTCGCCCCTTCCTCACGGCGCGCCGCGGTGGGTGCTCATCCTCTGCGACGCAAGCCCTTCTGCCCTACAATGGCCTGAGCATGATTGCCCATCTGCGCGGAAAGCTGCTGGCCAAGCATCCCAACCAGGCCATTGTCGAAACGGCCGGCGTCGGCTACGACGTGACCATCAGCGTGCCGACGTTCTCCGACCTGCCGGCGACGGGCGCCGAGGTCGCCCTGCACATCCACACGCACGTGCGCGAAGACCTGATTGCGCTCTACGGATTCCTGCGTCCCTCAGAGAAGCTGCTGTTCGAGAAGCTGATCACCGTCAGCGGAATCGGCCCCAAACTGGCGATCACGATCCTGAGCGGCATGGCCGCCGACGAAATGGTGGGAGCGATTCGGGGCAACGATGTGGCGCGGCTTACCCGCATTCCCGGCATCGGAAAGAAAACCGCGGAACGCATGGTGCTGGAACTGCGCGACAAGTTACCACAAGCCGGACCGTCCTCGGCCCCCGCTGTTCCTGCCCTAGGCGCAACCGAAGAAGACGTGCTCTCTGCCTTGCTGAATCTGGGTTATCAGCACGCCGCCGCCGAAAAAGCTCTCGCCGTGGTTGTGAAGAACGGCAAAGGTGGATCGTTTGACGCCATGTTCCGCGACGCGCTGGCCGCCTTGTCGAAGTAGCCGCTACTTACCGATGCAGAACGTGCTGAAGATCAAGTTGAGGATGTCGTCCGTCGTCGTCGCACCGGTGATGGCGTCGAGCGGACGCAGCGCGCTATAGAGATCCAGCAGCAGCATCTCATGCGGCACTTTCGCGGCCACGGCATTCTTCGCCGCGTCCAGCGCCACCAGCGAATCCTTGATCAATCCCTGATGTCGAACGTTGGTCAGGAAGCCGGACTCCGCCTGAGTTCCAGCCTCTCCGCCAATGTGCCGAAGGATCTCCCCACGCAATTCGGCGATGCCTTCCCCGGTAATAGCTGAAGTACGAAGTTGCTGAGCACTGACCCCTGGCTGCTGACTACTGACGCCGAGATCGCACTTGTTTCCCACCACGATCACCGGCTGGTTCTCCGCCTGCCGCAAAAGCTCCGCATCTTCCGCCGTCTCCCCCTGCGACGCATCGAGCACGACCAGCACCAGGTCCGCATCGGCCAGCGCTTCCATCGATTTCCGAATGCCGAGCGACTCCGCTTCGTCGAGCGCATCGCGAATGCCAGCGGTATCGACCAGCTTGACCGGGATGCCCCCGATCGCCACGGTTTCGCTGACCAGGTCGCGCGTGGTGCCCGGAGCGGCCGTGACGATCGCGCGCTCTCGCTCCACCAGTTGATTGAACAAGCTGGACTTGCCCACGTTGGGCCGGCCCACGATCGCCAGCGTCAACCCTTCGTGCACGATCTTGCCGTATGCGAATGTCGCGCTGAGTTGTTCGAGCGGCGTTCGCACGGCAGCGATGTGATCGAGAATCGCGGCATCCGGCAACACCGAGACATCGTCTTCGGCGAAGTCAATGCCGGCTTCGAGCAGCGCGATCAGTTCCACCAGCTTTTGCTTGATCGGCTGCAGCCGCCGCGACAGCGCCCCCTCCAGCTGCTGCGCCGCCACTTTGGCCTGATACAAAGTCTGCGAGTCGATCAGGTCGCGCACCGCCTCGGCCTGGGTCAGGTCGATGCGCCCGTTGAGGAAGGCCCGCATGGTGAACTCTCCGGGTTCGGCCAGTCGCGCTCCCGCGGCAACGCAAAGCTCCACAATGTGCCGCAACACGACCGGCGACCCATGCGCCGAAATCTCAATAATGTCGTCGGTGGTGTAAGAGTGCGGCTTGGCAAAATAAGTAACCACAATTTCGTCGATTCGCCCCGACTGTGAAATTGCCGATGTGGGGACAGCCGCCTCCGGCTGTCCGGCCGAGCGAAGCTCGGCAGCCGGGGGCCCCATCCTCGCCGCGCTTTTTGCGGCTAGGATGGGGATTTTGACTTCTTCCGCGCCAGCTGTGACGATTTCTGGTTCGATCAATTCCCCAAACACCGCACGTCCCGGCTCCAGTTCATGCTTCAGACGCAACATCGGCGCCGCGATTGCGAGCGCCCTCGCTCCTGCCAACCGCACCACGCCAATCCCGCCACGCCCAGGCGGCGTGGCGATTGCGACGATGGTGTCGTCCGGGTTCACGCGCCGATTGTAACGGGTAAACTAAACGTCAACCAAAAAGGGAAGCTGAACATCCAGAGCAGTCCGAGGAGCCACAATTGTCCGTCGCCGATGAACTCTTAAAGGCCAACGAGGCTTTCGCGCGCAAATTCAAACTGGGCGAGCTCTCCGTCCGTCCTGCACGGCATGTAGCCGTGCTGGCCTGCATGGATTCCCGCATCCTGTTCGAGCATTGCCTGGGCTTGCATCCCGGCGACGCGCACATGATCCGCAATGCCGGCGGCATCGCCACCGACGACGCCCTGCGCTCGCTCATCGTCTCCCATCATCTCCTCGACACGCAGGAGTTCATCATCATCAACCACACCGACTGCGGCCTGCTGAAGGTGCGCGAAGACGAACTGAAAGCGCGCCTGACCAGGAAAATGGGAGCCGCTGCGGACGAACCGTTCCACTTCCACGCCTTCGACGACCTCGAAACCAACGTGCAGCTGCAGATGCAGCGGGTGAAGTCGCATCCGTGGATTCCGAAGCACATTCCGGTGCGTGGATTTGTCTACGACGTAAGGACCGGGAAGTTGAGCGAGGTGAACGACCTATAGCCAGCCGATGAAGAATCAGATTCCGTCGATGAACGAAAGATCGTGGGGCTGAACATATTTCTGGTAGCAACTTCGGCATACCCAGTAACTCGCACCACCGTGATAGCAATGGTCTCCGGGATCAATGTGCGCGTTGCACAACTCGCAATGCTCGTGATCCCAGCCATTCTGCACGATGGTCAGCTCAGGGTTGCACAAATCTTCCGGACTGGCTTTTCTGAGCCGCGTAAGTTTCTGCCCGTCGCTGCCCTCAATGCGGTCGGACACCGCAGCGAACGATTCGAACACCAACTCCTGCCAGCTTAGGTTTGCGTCTGTGACCATCCAGACGTGGTACGCCTGCCAGTAGGCACTTAGATAGTAGAAGGTTATGCCTTCAAATACTGGAGGGCTCTTGACGTGGGTTTGAAACACACCAGTTCTAGCTTCAGAGCTGAATGAAGACAGCTCGCCACAATAGCTTTGCTTCTCTGAGAGCAAAAGCCAGCACATGCCTTCGCGAATACCTTCCGACTTATCGAATAGACCTGTTAAATCGATCGTGTCGTACTCGTCTGCCCAATATCGAGCCGCGCTGATTGAGAATTGCGGTAGGTCAGTGATGAGTTTTCGTCGAGAGGCTGGCATTGGTTCACAGAATACTTCTACCGCACCACCTTCTCAATCTCCGCCCGCAGTTGTCCATACGGCAGCGCCCCCGGATGATACATCGCTACCTTCCCCGCCCGATCCAGCAGCACCAGTGTCGGCGTCGTCGAAGCGCCGTAGGTATCGAAGTTGCTCTTGCTGATCGGCACCGGCATATCGAGCAGGCCGCTATAGAAACGATGCCGCACCGCATCGATATATCGAAGTTCATCGCTGGCCGAGGCATGCTCAGTCTGAGCGGTGTAGCCGTAAAGCCGCGTCGGCCCGATCACCTGCAATCCCTTGCTGGAAAACTCCGAACGCAATTGCGTGATGATGGGCGCTTCCGCCTTGCAGTCCCCACACCAGTGCGCCCAGAAAAACAGCAGCACCGGAGAACCCTTCAGCTGCGCCGGCAGCGGCAGTTTCCCTCCCAAAGATTCCTCAGACTTCAGCGCCGGCGCCACCTTCCCCTGCAGCGAGAGCAGGTTCAAGTTCTTCTGCAGCCGGTCGTGAATGGAAGTACTCCCGTACGTCCGCAGCGCGGACTGCAGCAGCGCGACGGCTTGGGTCCGTTGCCCGCGTGCGACCAATACCTGGGACTGAACTTCCACCGCCGCGCCTAACGCGATCGGCAAATGCGGATCGGCATCCAGCGGACGGCGTTTCAATTGCTCCACCACCAGAGTCTGGGTCTGCTTCGCATAGGCAGCCGCCTTCTCGTATTGGCCTTGGTCCAGCGCAGCCCGCCCCAACCACGAATACGCGTCCAGATACTCGGCGGTGACTCCCTGTTGGTTGCGATAAGAATTAAGTGTCGACTCGGCGGCAGAAAAGTTATTCTGCGCCAGGGCTATACGCACGTCATCGACGATCCCAGCCCACGCTGAAGCCGTGAGCACAACTGAAACCAGCAGAGTCCGCAAGTGCATCTTTAGATGATGAGTCCTTTACCAAAAGGTCGCAAGTCGGGGCCATTTTCCACAGAGCGGACCCACCATAACATCTTCCACATCAATTGTTTAGACATAGCCTACAGCAAATTATGTAGCTATTTTGGGGCACTTTCCGTACAATTTAATTGCGTTTGACTTTAGAGTTCCTTCGCAGTACAAGCATCTCCGCTTAACCCAGCGCGTGACCTGCCTGCAGAAGACCCTGAAAGTTTCAGCGCTACATCAAAGAAAAAGGAATATGCAACATCATGGAAACAGGAACAGTGAAGTGGTTTAACGACGCCAAGGGCTACGGTTTCATCAGCCGCCAGAACGGCGAGGATGTCTTCGTGCATTTCTCCGCCATTCAGGCTAGTGGCTTCCGCAGCCTGCAGGAAGGTCAGCAAGTGCAGTTTGACGTGGTCAAAGGCCCCAAGGGCTGGCAAGCTGAGAACGTCAAAGGCGTCTAACCCCGCTTCGCACGCCACAATTCGACCATGAGGGCGGCCAGCAATGGCCGCCCTTAGTTTTTCTCGGAAGGAACACAATCCTTCGAGCCCTTCCCCGCCTTGCCGCTGCAAGAAATTCCTTGACATTACGAAACGTAATAGTACGAGTAGTACTATGAACGGCGCAGCCACCTCGAAGCTCGGTTCTTCCATCGAGTGGCCCAGAATCTTCGTGTAGACCGCGATCGCGGCCGCTCTCTCCATCCCGGTGTGGATGCCGTTGTTTGGCAGGCGGGCAGAGGTTCCGCAGGAACACTACCACCCCATCGCCTCAAAATCGCGCGGCGAGCGAGGATGCTGGGCATGCCGCGGCTCACCGGGGCACTTGCCGTCGGAGCCGTCTTCACACTCCTGAGCGGCGTGGCGCCATTACTGATGCCCAATCCTTACTTCCCGGACTCCATTCGTTGGGTCCACTTCTGCGAGGTGACCAGCTCAAACTCCGTGTTCGGCGCGATCGTTGGGTGGCTCTGGGGACAGCCCAAGTTGGCGCAAGTGCAGGCCCTGCGCCAGGCGGCATAGCGGCGACGGCCGGGACGCCCGAGACCTCCGAAAGAAGATCGCGCGGTCAGCCACAACTCAGGTCTTACGGTTGCGCGCTACGCATCAAGACGACATCGGAGTCGGTGTGCCCGCGCACCACCGCCAGTTGTTTGCCGTCAAAAGACCAGTGGAAGTCATAGATGCGTTCCGACGGGAAGCTCGTAATCTGTCTTCCCTTGGAACCGTCGAGCGGTTGCAGCCAAAGATTGTCGACCCCGTTCTCGCGCGCCGGATAGACCACCGCCTTGCCATCCTGACTGAGGCGCAACAGCCCAAACCGGTAACGCTCGAAATCCTTCAGCACAGCCTGGCCTGAATCGATGGCGACCACCGCCAGCCTCTCCTTGTGTTCCCCGGAATGTTCCAGCGTGGCGAACACGGCACGCTTGCCGTCGGAGGAAACATCAAACGCGATGCCAGCACTTGAGACGGGTAGGTTCGAGATGATTTGCGACGGTCCTCCATCGATGGGCACGCGGGCCAGCTTCGGTTCATCCCGCTGATCCACGTAGTACACCCAGCGGCTGTCGGGAGAACAGACGGGATACGTATCGAGCTTTCCGGTCGTCAGTTGCTTGAGATTGCCGCCCGACGAATCCACTCGCCAGATGCTCTCGTTGCCCGTGCCCGCGTGAAATCCCAGCAAAAATGCAACATAGCGGCCATCCGGACAGGCGGAGGGATCGCCACTGGGGCGCCCTTCTTCGGTCGGGAGAACGGTCTTGGCGGTAGAGACTGGATTGATCAGATGCAGGGCATTGTCCTGGTCGGTGATGATCTGGTTGTCCCGCGTCCAGGTGAAATTCGTGGAGGCGCCGGTGGAGGTCAACTGCCGGCCCATGCCCTCCGCCGATGCCGGCATTACGGAGAGGCTCCAGCGGTTCTCGCTGAGAACTGTGGCCAGAACGCGCCCATCCGCCGCCACGCTGAGATCGGAATAATTGTTGGTATCGCGCGTGATCGGGGAGATCTTTCCCGTGGGATAGGAAATATAAACGATTTGGTTGCGATTGAAATTCGACGCTTGGTCGACCGCCAGCCCAAGGAGTCCGCGATTGTCCGGCAGCCATGTCGCCTTTCCGACCAGCCGGTCGTTGCTGGCGAAGATCACCGTGCGCTTGCCGGTGGCGACGTCCACCGCGACCAGGCCCTGCAGGGCATTCCCCACCTCAAGAGCGGTGCACAGGATGGTCCTGCCATCGGGCGACCAGTCTGGCTGGAACATGCCCTCATTACTCGGGCCGCTGGCCAGAACGCTCTCCTCCCCGCTTTCGGTGGCGCGGATGATCAGCCGGTACTTTCCCGGATCGGGGTTACCGTCGCGGATGAAGGCGAACTTTTTTCCATCCGGAGAGAAGGTGATGTTGGAATCCACATCGCTCGCCAGTTTCTGCGGAGTGCCCCCCAGCAACGGTGCGCGATACAGGAACTTCAAGTCAGGATTGCCCGGATCGCTGCGCACGAAATAGAAGTAATTGCCGTCCGACGAAAACCGCAGGCCCCCGTAATACACATCGGCGGGAGGCTGGACTTGCGCGTTGCTGTTGGTTGGGACATTGCGCAGCCATAGACTCGCCTGGCCATTGTCTCTCATCATGCTGAGAATGTACTTCCCGTCGGGCGAAATGGCTGCGAGCACCGCGTCCCCCGCGTCCGTGACCTTGGTGACGGAAAAGTTCTGGAACGGCGCAGGACGGCTACGCGTCGCGAGAGAATAAATTCCATAGACTGCCGCCGCCACCAGCACCAGCGCGATTCCCGCAGTCAAACCTGAGCCCAGCTTGTTCTGGCGCACGGCGGCAACCACGGCAGAACTCCCCGACGAAGCTGGCGCAGCCACGATCGGCACCGACGAGTCTGATCCCGAGACGGCTGCGGTCGCAGCCGAAACCACCGCTGAACCGGACGCCGCACTCTTTTTCCCAGATTCGACATCACGCTTCAGCCGCTTCAGATCACCGCGCAAGTCGGCGGCCGACTGGTAGCGCAGGTCGCGATCCTTTTCTAAAAGCTTTTCAATGATTTCCTGCAGCTTGAGCGGCAGCGCCGCATTCCACTGCAGAGGAGAAACCGGATCCAGTTCAAGAATCGCGTGGAAGACCACCGCCGACGTGGCTCCGGCAAATGGCAGCTTCCCTGTCGCCATCTGGTAGATCACCGTACCCAGCGAAAACAGGTCGGTGCGCGTGTCGAGTTCTTCGCCGCGCGCCTGCTCCGGCGACATGTACGCAATCGTGCCCACGGTCGCACCCGGGCTGGTCAAGTGCGCTGGCCTGGGCGAGTCTTGTGTGGCCCCGATCGTTTCCATCTCCAGATCGGGACGAGTCAGCTTGGCCAGACCGAAATCCAGCACCTTCACCTGCCCGCGCGGCGTAAGAAAAATATTTGCTGGCTTGATGTCGCGGTGAATGATCCCTTTGGCATGCGCGGCGTCGAGCGCGTCCGCCAGTTGAATGGCAATGTCCAGCAAAGGGCCAATCGGCAGCGGGCCGGAGATCAGCTTGTGGTCGAGGTTCTGCCCCTCGAGCAGTTCCATCGCAATGAACGACTGCACGTCCGCGCCCTCATCCGTTTTTTCGACCGCGTAGATCGTGCAGATGTTGGGATGATTCAGCGCCGACGCGGTGCGCGCCTCCAGCAGAAAGCGGTCGAGCGCATTCTGGTCGCTCGACAGTTGCGGCGGCAGGAACTTGAGTGCGACTTTGCGCCCCAGGTTCAGGTCTTCCGCCTCGTACACCACCCCCATCCCGCCGCTGCCCAGTTGGCCGGTGATGCGGTAGTGCGAGATGGTCTGGTTGATCATCGTCTGATTGATCATGAACAAAAAAGCGGAGTTCCATCTTAGGTGGGATGGCGGAGGCCGTCAACGCGGCCGTTGCTGACGCGGTGTTCCTGCAGGAACACTGTGGACAAAGACAAGAGTCGAGTTCAGTAAGTGATTGATTCTGCGTGCCGGGATCATCCGTGCCTGGTGGAAGAAATGTCCACTTTCGAGGACGTCCACTCGTCAACACCAGGTTCACACTCAACTCGGCCGAGCCGCAGTCCGGAGCATCGGAAAGGAGCATCATATCGTGCCTGAATGCCAGGAGGGTTTTGTGGAAAGCTCTAGCCACGTCTGTAGAAAGCCTCTCCTTCCCGACCACGGATTAAACCGTTTCTATTTTTTCCGAGTGTCGCCGGGTGCCCCAGGTCTCGCAGCTTTTGCGAGACCTGGGAGGGTTCTCGATGTTCACTCGTCACAGACGGGTCTTCTGATTTTTCCTATTCTTCATTCATGACCGAACGTCTGCACCGATTTTATGGCGGTAACGACTTACACTTTTTGACTTTCAGTTGTTACCGACGCCGATCACAATCTTCCATACAGGCGGCCCTGGCGAAGCTCCGGCGCGATCTCCGCGGACTTGATCGTGTGGGTCAACTGCTGGTGCCAGGCCTTGTCGCGCCATATGCCTACGAAC
>JADGNP010000533.1 GCA_017883425.1 Candidatus Sulfotelmatobacter sp.
AATGTCGTTCATGAAGAACTTCACTCCCTCCGTACTCGATGTCATCAAGTTCGACGGAAAGCAGTACACGGTTCCGACGGGGCTGAGCTACTACACCGGTGTCTTCTACAACAAGGCCATCTTCACAAAGTACGGTCTTGCAATTCCGACCACATGGGCCGAGTTCGTGAAGCTTTGTGAAACGCTGAAAAGCAACGGCGTGACGCCGTTGGGAATCGGTGGAAAGGACAGCTGGCCAGCAGGTTTGAACATGCTGGCTGCTGTGCAGGGTCTGTACCCGACCACGCAGGACAAGGCCGGCCTGGCTGAGGGCCTCTGGAAGCAGACGCTCAAGCTGACTGATACGAAACCCGTGGCGGTGCTCGAACGGACCAAGGCAATGTTCGACTACGCCCAGCAGAACTTCGCTGGTTTTTCTTACGCCTCGATCCCGTCGGGCTTCATCAATGGCAAGTTCGCAATGACCGCCGACGGCACGTGGGACGAAACAACAATTGCTTCCGCGGCCGGGGCGGACTTCAGTTTCGGGTACTTCCCGATTCCCACAAGCGACAATGCGCAGGACAACGCCTATCTCGGCGGTAAGGTCGAACTCACACTCGCGGTGCCGAGTAACTCCAAGAATCAGGGCGCGGCTCTTGCCTACTTGCAGTTCTTCTCGGACCCGACTAATTACCAAACGTTCCTCAAACTGGCAGGATTCGCGCCGTCGCAGCCGAACATCACCGCGAGTCCATTTCTGACGTCGATCCAGAAGTACACCACGACCTTCACACCGGCGTGGGATACCATCTGGGTCGCGAACAGCAAGGCGGGACCGAAGGCCAGTTTCCCCTTCAACTACCCGGGGATCGCCCCCCTCGGCAGTGGTACCGCCGCCCAGGCGGCTGAACAAGCTCAGGCGGATTGGGCTGCGGGCAACTAGGCTAGCGCCCCGCGCCCGGGGCGCTTGTGATGGGCGAGCCACCTCTGGACACCGGGCTTCTTGTGCGTCGACATATTGTCGAGGACGACGTGGATCTGGCGGCGCGGATAGGTCCGGGCGAGGAGGTTGAGGAAGGCGAGCAATTCGACGGCTCGGTGCTGGGCCGAGGTCCGGGTCGTGACGATGCCGGTGGCGATCTCGAGTGCGGCCGACAAGGTGAGCGTGGCGTTGCGCTTGTAGTCGTGGGTGTGGCGTTCGACCTGCCCGGGCCGGAGGGGCAGCATCGGCAGCGTCCGATCGAGCGCGTGGATCTTGGTCTTCTCGTCGACCGACAGAACGATCGCCCGCACGGGCGGGCTGAGGGAGAGCCCGCCCACGTCGGTCCCCTTGGCTACGAGCTCGGGATCGCGGCTGAACTTGAACGTCTCGGTCCGGTGGGGCCGCAGGCGGCCCTCCCGCCAGATCCGCAGGATCGTGTTCGGGCTGACCCCGACGGCCTTCGCCAGGCGGTGTCTGCTCCAGTGGGTCGCCCCCTCCGGTGGGGTGAGGGTCGTGGCCACGATCCGCTCGCGGATCTCCCGGCCGTAGATCGCCGGCCGACCGGTCCTCGGACCATCGACGAGGCCGAACAGGCCGCGTTCCCGAATACGGCTCCGCCACAGCCCGACCGCCGGGACGGAGACGCCGAATTCGCCAGCGATCGTCACCTTGGCGACCCCTTCGGCCGCTCGCAGGATGATCTTCGCGCGCACCGCGGTGCGCTACTCGGTCGTGCCCGCGCGGGCCGTCGCCCGCCAAGGCTTCAACTTCGGACTCGCTCACAGCCAACGGAGGTGCGGAGATTGGCCGTGTTCAGCATCGCAGCCGCGGACATCCGAACCGATGATCCTCATGTCGAGCGGGACACTGAAGTGCTGGGGTCCGCCCGGCGACGTTCGTTGGGCCGACCTCCTCTTCATCTAGGCCATTGCAGAACGGATCTTTACGGATGTTGAACTCCTTTGTTTTCGGACGCCGGTCGACTCTCAACATCTCATTCGCGCTCGGCCTGAGCGTGATCGTTGTCTTCGGAATCTTGCCGGCGGTGGCCGTCTTGGTCATTTCGTTCACAGACGTGCGCGCGCTGCCGTATCTGCCCGTGGACTGGGTAGGCATTGAGAACTACCTCTCGTTCTTCTCGGCAGCGCATCTTGGGTACAACGTGAACGCGCTCTGGAATACCCTCGTCTTCGCGTTCGCGGTCACCATCTTTCAGAATGTGATTGCCCTCCTGCTCGCCGTCCTGCTCAATCAGCGCCTGCGCGGCAGAACCTTCTACCGCGCTGTTGTCTTCCTGCCGACGATACTGGGTGTCACGGTGATCGGACTCATCTGGTCACTTGTCTTCAACCCCTCCGCGGGCCCGGCCGCCACCGTCTGGTCGTGGGTTGGCGCGAATTCGGCGTTCTTTGGTGACCCCGGCATGGCTCTTGGTTTGGTCATCTTCGTGCAGATTTGGGCTGGCCTCGGCATTGCCGTTGTCATCTACCTGGCCGGACTGCAAGCCATTTCTCCCGATCTGTACGAGATCGCGGGCGTCGACGGTGCGACCGCTTGGCAGAAACTCCGGTGGATCACGTACCCGCTCCTGGCTCCATCGATCACGGCAAACATGCTGCTCTGCATTGTGGGCTCACTCCAGAGCTACCAATTGATATACGTGCTCACCGGCCCGAACAACCCCGCGACTCAGGTGCTCTCTCTCGCCATCTTCACGAGTGGCTTCGGAGGAAGCTCTTCCGGGGGTGCCGTCCAATCTCAGGGATACGCCGCCGCAATCTCCATGGTGCAGTTCGTGATGGTGACAGTCATATCGATCACGGTCCTCGTCTACCTGCGCAAGAGGGAGCAGGTGCTATGACCACGCAACTGACCAGGCCCTTGGAAGGCGCCCTTCGGGGGAGCGGCGGTGCATCTGCTGGCCGACGCAGACGCCCGCTCTCCCTGGGGGCGGTTGTCCCGTACCTACCCGTCGCCGTAATCATGCTCGTCTATCTCTTCCCCCTGGGGTTCCTCCTCAATACCGCGCTCAAGAGCAATGCTGAGTTCTTCGCCAACCCTAACGGCATTGCTCAGACGTTCGAATTCGGGAACTTCCCCACCGCCTGGGAGAAGGGGAACTTCGGGGCGTACATGCTCAACAGCGTGCTCTATACGTCTGTGGCAGCGTTCCTCGGAACCGTCTGTTCTCTGCTTCTCGGATTTCCCGTTTCGCGAGGATATCTGCGCCACACGCGATTGTGGTACGGGCTGTTCGTTGCCATGCTGTTTCTGCCAAACACCTTGGTTACACAGTTTCAGCTCGTGCTTCGACTCAATCTGTATGACACGCAGCTGGGATACATCCTGATCATGGCGGCCGGGGTCGGCGTTGGCCCCTTGCTTGTGAGCGGCTATGTGAAGTCCATTCCTAGGGAGCTTGACGAGGCCGCCGCGTTGGACGGCGTGGGCTACTGGCGCTTTGTCTTCCTGTTCCTTCCGCACCTGATCAAACCGGTGCTAACGACGGTCTTCCTGTTGCAGGCCATCGGTGTGTGGAACGACATCATCCTCCCGACGATCTTGCTCCCGGATCAGGCGAAATACCCCGCCACTCTTGGATTGTTCGCCTTTCAAGGCACATACACGAGCGAGTGGAGTCTGCTGGCCGCGGCAACGATCATCGTGGCCGGTCCTCTGCTCGTCGCATATGTATTCCTTCAGCGCTACCTCGTTGCCAGTGTTGTTGGGGCAGCAGTCAAGGGTTAGCGATGTGGCCGCTCACTGATGGCACCCGGACGCCACCGAGGTGCTCGTTGAAGAGTTCGGAGTGGGACGAGGCGCGGTAATGCTTCCGCGCCTCAGACGTTCTCGGGTGGTGGCTCTGGAGCACTCAAGCTTGGCGGGGAATTCACAAAGATGTCGATCGAACCGCAGCGTATTGGAACCCCTCAAACCGGCTTCTGGACGGAACTTCGCTCGGGGCAAGCCATCA
>JADGNP010000534.1 GCA_017883425.1 Candidatus Sulfotelmatobacter sp.
GATGTAGGGTCGGCGGCGCCCGTTAACGGACAATATCGGTAGCGCCGTGTTCGTAAGACGGATGGGCCCTCTCTCCGAGTAGTGCGTAATCCGGCCGGCGCCCACTGGTCAACTTCCCAGATCGCGACTCGGGCCAGTGTCGCCACTTTCCGAGATGCCGGTTTCACGCCCCCGATCCAATCGCGGCCCCCGCCGGGCAGTGTTGGTAAACGCTGCACGACAAGGGAGGATCTATTGCTCAGAACGGGAGGTCGTGTTCTCCACCACCTTAAACCGAAGTGCCGTCCGTTACCAGCCACGGCGATGCTGGGGCTCGCTCAGTACGCCATACAACACGCTTTGGCCTTTTCCCAATCGCGCTTGACCCGAACAGGAATGATCCCCAGCTTCTGCGGTTTCTTCGACGTTCAACCCCCCGAAATAGCGCACTACGCGGGCTTTCCGGGAATCGACCCAGCCAGAGACTCCAATGCGTTGTTCAGGGCCAGTATCTCGATTCCTCGGGTTTTCGCTCCGAGCTGGATGTCATCGAGCGGCACACGCTCCGATTGGGCGCGCGCTTGGCGGTGCCACGGCTGCGCGCATGGTCCACCAGAGCTACCTTGCTGGCATACCGGTCGTAAAAACGGAGGGTGACACCATCACGGTGGATAGCCTGAATGTGAGTTCCTGCCCGGCCTAGCGCCCCAGATCCTTTTTCCAATCGATGCCGACCTTGGCGTTGCCGTATCCGCCGGTAATCTGAAACGGCACAATTCTCGTCCGGCCCCGTTTCTTGAAAAACACCGGCGTGATCGCTTTGAGCACGAGTGCCTTGAAGCCCGAGGTGGTGTCGGAGAGATGACCCCGGGTATCCAGCGTGCCGTGCAGGTCAACCGCCTGATTTAGCAGATTGTATGAGCCATGCAGGAAGGCATTCGCACCGGGAACTTCAAACATTCCGTTTGCAATGGCAGCGGTTCCATTGCGGACCTGAATGTTGCCATGGACCTGCGATAGCACGGTTTGCGGGTCTTCGTCCTGCTCCCTCTTCTTTTCGCCTTGCGCGCTTTCGCTGATCCGGTCGATGCTGTCCTGGGTATTTACGTTCGTGAATTGATTGCGCTTCAAGCCGAACACCAGGTCCATGCGAATCTTCTCCAGGAACTTGCGCGGGCCGGGCGGCCAGAGAAACGTACCGTGGGCTGTCACGTCGCCGCTCATCCCCGGCCGGTCTTTCGTGAACAGGTACAGCAAATCATCCACGCGGCCTTTCGGGACGGAAATTTCGAAGCTCGCGGTCTTGCCTTCCTGCTCGCCGTGTCCGGAGATCGAGCCGCGCACCTCGATACTTGTGCGACGGTAGCGTGCCACGGCGGGTTGCAGCAGCACGTCGCCATTCGTGCCGTTTACAGTCGCTTCGAAGGTAGTGGCGAGCGAGACGGTGTGGTTACTGCCATCCACCCGGAAAGCTGCAACATCGACGCTGCCGCGAGTCTGAATTTGCGAAAGGTGGCCGGCGAACTGGCCACGCGCATGACCCGTTCCGAAGATGCTTTTGAAATGGCTCAGGTCGATGTCGTCGTACGTGTAAGTGCCGGAGAGTTGGGTATCTCCCACGCCGGCGGGATTCCACGGGCCAAACTTTCCCTCCGAGCGGATGACGCCCGGCGGTTCGGTATTCGTCAGGGTTGCGCGATAAAACATGGGAGCGCCCGAACCGACTTCCGTGATGCCGAGGCGGTCGATTTTAAGAACGTACGGCTTCAAGTCGCGATTCTCGCGAATGAATTCCAGCACCGTTCCATCGGCGGTGATCTTCGAAATGGCGAGCGATTTTCCACCGGGTCCGGCATTCAAGGCGACGTTGTTCTTACCGTCGTCCGGCGCCTTCGGCGGAATGATCATGTGCATACCGACCACGCGCACGGCGTTCAGGCGCTTGGGCGTACTGAACAATCCCGTGAAACTTCCCTGAATGACCAGTTTCTGAACGGTGATAATCGGCGCAGCTTCCGGATGCTTATGCCGCAGAAATCGTATGCCCTCCGCCGTGCAACCGGGAGGAAAGTACGAGTTGGAAAAGGTATCGATTCGCACCGGTCGTCCCGTAGCCTCTTCCAGCGCTCTGGACAGGGCATCGCGAGTGAACGGCCAATGGGTGGCAAGCACAATGACGCCGGTGGCGATCACGCCGAGAAGTATGACGACGCTAATCCAGAGCCATCTCGGTATCGGCCGGTACGCTGCGGGCGAGGACTGTTCGATGAGCACCTGGAAGTACAGGCAATTCGAATGCCGCGGACCCGCAAAGAAACGGTGGGCGGCCGCCAAACGTAAGGGCATGAATTCTCTGGCCCCCCCTGCGCGAAAGACCGCTTAGTTGAAACACCCCCTTTCCGGTCGCCGGTCACGTTGCGGCAATCAGCCAGAACTCATGCCCGACGAAGTCTTCCATGCGGCTTTCGCCGCGCTGGGGAAGAAGACAGCCAGAGACTGAAACACCGATTTCGGAGCATCTCCGCCTCTCCGTAACCCACAGCTCGTTTGCTAGCTTCGAGTGCCTTGGCTGCGGAGCTGATTGTCGCATTTGCCGGTACGCCGCTTGATATGATCGCGGAACCAATGCGTCCTGGGTAACTACGTCAGAATCGACGATAGCTCCTGCTTGACGCTAGGACTCTATCTGGAGTGACCCGGCCAGGGAGTGCGGGAGGAAGGGCGGGACCCAGAGCGCCGGGTCACTTCGGATAGAGACGTTTGAAGGAAGCCGCTCGCGTTTTGGGGCAGACGCGGACCATTATTGGAATTTGAATCGATATTCCACTGGAAGTAATGAACTACAAGGCTCTACTGTGAGCATTCCAAATATGGAGCATCGCCCAAACATTACTCCTTTTGCATCGTGAACGCAAACGGGTCGAAGAGAGAGCCTCGATGCGCAACACGCGTAAGCGTCTGCCGTGCGAGCGGCTTCGTTCAAACGCGCCAGGGTTCCGCAATCCACATGAGCGAAAAGTCGCCTACGGTTACATGTGCCAGCCCGGCCTGAAGGCGCCACGATCAAGCGCGCGTCGGGTCAGCTACTCTCCGATGATCTTAATCAACGCGCGTTTCTTGCGCCCGCCGTCAAACTCGCCGTAGAAGATCTGCTCCCACGGTCCGAAGTCGAGCTTGCCGCCGGTGACTGCGACCACCACTTCGCGTCCCATCACCTGCCGCTTCATGTGCGCGTCCGCATTGTCTTCGCCGGTGCGGTTGTGCCGGTACTGCGAGGTCGGCTCGTGGGGCGCGAGCCTTTCGAGCCATTTCTCGTAATCCGCGTGCAGGCCCGGTTCATCGTCGTTGATGAAAACGGAAGCCGTGATGTGCATGGCGTTGATCAGCACCAAACCTTCCTTGACACCGCTTTCCCGGAGGCAGTCTTCCACCTCCCGTGTGATGTTGAGGAACGCTCGCCGGCCGGGGACCTCAAACCACAATTCTCTGCGAAAGGACTTCACCCTGCCATTGTCGCTCTTGTGCAGGCTGTTGACTCATGGGCGGTTGGAGATCGGCTCGCGTTAAGCAAAGGAATCTCAAGTTGACGGTTTGTCGCCAAACCACCGAATGACCTTAGTCGTAAATGCTGTGGTTTGCTCAAGGGTCCGCGAGCCGCCAATGCCGTGGCCGCCGACGGGCGACCGCGGTTGGATGGCGTGATCGGCTGGAGTCGGATCCGCGCCGTGGCAGGCGGCGCCGCAGATGGGCGACCGAGCCTCAGCAGATTCCCTCCGCTGGAACCTGGATCTGGCCCTCGACCAGCGGGGCGCGGACATGGCCGATTTGCCCGGGGGCGAGAGCGGGTTGCTGGTGCGCGGCTACAAGGGCACGGAAACCGATCGGCTGGTGCTTCGCATCGACCAGGCTTGGTCCCGCTGGTCGCCGAACTCCGCGGCCACGAGCGGCAGGCTGCC
>JADGNP010000103.1 GCA_017883425.1 Candidatus Sulfotelmatobacter sp.
GAAGGGAATGCGGGTCTCGAGTGACGCGGCATGCGCGATCAGCGCCAGGTCCATCGCCTCCTGCACCGAATTCGAGCAGAGCATGGCCCATCCCGTGGCCCGGCAGAACATCACGTCGGAGTGGTCGCCAAAGATCGAGAGCGCATGCGTGGCCAGGGTGCGCGCGGTTACGTGAAACACCGCCGGCGTCAGCTCTCCAGCGATCTTGTTCATGTTCGGGATCATGAGCAGCAATCCCTGCGACGCTGTAAACGTCGTTGCCAGCGATCCGGTCTGCAGGGCGCCGTGAACCGCCCCGGCGGCACCGCCCTCACTCTGCATTTCGATCACGTGGGGTACGCTGCCCCAGGCGTTGGGTACGTTCTCTGACGCCCACTGGTCCGCCCACTCGCCCATTGGCGAAGAAGGGGTGATGGGGTAGATAGCGATCACCTCGCTCGCGCGATAAGCGACGTTGGCGACTGCCTCGTTGGCGTCCATGGTCTTAAATTTGCGCTTCATGACATCCCCCATTCCGACAATATCGATCGGGGCCACTGGCGTGACCCACAACGATGTTTTCAGGATGCAGGAATGGGGTTGTGTATGTCGGGACGCAGGTTCACACAGGGGTGTGATTAAAATCACAAATTGCTAGAAAAGGAAACTGCCACGAGCGCGGACCGGAGCCTGGAGAACGCGTATAACTATCCGATGAATCATGAGTTTATGGCCCCTTATTCCGAAAGCAGAAGTTTTTCGCGGCTGCGACCTGTTCGTTGGCCCATGTTCCGTTTTCTGGACTGTTAGGCTGGTCGGGAAAAACGGATCTGGCTGACCGCAAGAGTCGTTGACCTTCGCAGAGGACAAATGATCACAAAGAATAGCCGACGGCCAGGGAGTTATCGCGCGGTAGCTCGAATCGAAAGGTGGTGCGGGACCGCTACGAATAGTCTGTCAGATGGCCGAATTGCTGTCGACGCCATCCTTCCCAAGAAGATAGACTGCCCGATGTGAGCCGGGATACGCATTACGGGGCCGCCATGACTGCTCAAGCTGTGTTGCTGGCCTACTTCGAGCTCTGTGTTTTGATTCCGCTGGGCCGATGGAATGATCAACCCGGAAACAACGTTGCATTTAGCTCCGGCAACATAATTCTGGGCGCCGCGATCGGTGGTGCGCAGTTGTTATTGCTGATCGGCACCATTTGGCGGCTGAAGCCGTTGCTATGGTTCGGTCTGCTGGGCGACACGGTTTGGCTCCTTCTGCACATCTACAGCCTATGGGTGCCGTATATTTTCGGTGCTTCCCCGCAGTACGCCAGGATGTATGCGCGCGTCTGGGGCCGCACTACCAAGCTGCTGCCGAACTTCGGGAATCACCTTGCGCCGGACGCGATGCACATCTTCATTGATGTTTTTGTGATCGCCGTGATCGTGACACTCGTGGCTTACCTGCGTTCGTTGCAAGCGCCGGGTACCGCCGTCGAACGGCCACCGCAGGTCGCCGGGTAGTTCGACATTCGCCGGCGCGTCTTGGCAGCGCGCCTGAGTCATGGGCGATCCGGAAACTAAACTTTCATGCAGAAGAACGACTGAGCCTATGGGCCAGTCCCTCCGGTATGGCAGTCCGCGCAGCTCACTTGGGTCAGGTCTCCCAAATCGACCGGATGCTTGAAGGTAGGCAAGGCCGTGGCAGCCAGGCTGGTCGTGCCTTCCGTCTCGGACATGAGCGTGTGGCACTGGTTGCAATCCTTGCTCACGACCCGGCCGTCGGCGCTGACGTGCTGACCGTCATGGCAGCGGAAGCAGCCGTTGTAGTAGTAGTGCCCCAGATTGTTGGGGTGGGTCTGCCAGTTCAACTTCATCTCGGGGAACGTAGTGCGTTTGAATATCTGCTGAACCTCGGTCACGGCGTCGCGAATCTGTAACTGCTTGGTTTTCGCGACGTCGGGATACTTGCTTTCGTAGAAACCTTGCACGCCGCTCGCGATGCCCTGCATGGCCGCGTCGGTTGTTGCGTAAGTCGCGGTCAGCACCGTGACCGCCTCTTGCTTGATGAAGGGAAGCGAAGTGTCGAGGCGACTCGCCAGCAAGGACTGATCGACCGACTGGTCCGGGGGGACGTAGATGTGGGTGGGACGGTTGTGGCAATCCACGCAATCCATGTGGTGGCGGGGAGCCTTGGCAATCTGATCCTTGCTGAGGGTGGAGTCTTTGGCATAGTACTCGGTGACGCGGCCCTGCAGGTCTTCCATGTGGATGTAGGGAATGATCTGGCGCTTGTCATCGGCTGCGACATAGTCGATCTTGTTGCCGATATTCATGTGCCAGTGAATGCCTTCCGGCGCGCCTGTGGCCGGGTCTCCGCCACCGGTCTTAATGATCATCCGGACCTGGCGCAGGGTGTTCTTTTCATCGTTGGCGTAGTGATTAAAGATCTTGAGCTGGCCGCCATAGAACTTCTTCGGCCAGTGACACTGCTCGCACGTTTCCTGGGCTGGGCGCAAGTTGTGTACCGGCGTGGGAATGGGCCGCGGGTAAGTATTGAATACGGTGGCAAAGACCTGCCGGCTGCCGGAGAGTTTGGACTTCACAAACCAGGTTGCGCCCGCCCCGACGTGGCACTCGGCACAGGCCACCCGGGCATGCGGAGAAAGTTGATACGCCGTGTATTCCGGACTCATCACGGTGTGGCACAACAGGCCACAAAACGCTGTTGACTCGGTGAACTCGTAGGCTTTGTAGCTGCCCGCGGTGCTCACCATGACGAACACCACCAGGAACGTCGCGAACGAAATCACCGCGCTGCGCTGGGTGCGGTCGTTCAGGTCGATGCGGGGATAGAAGGCAGTCGGCGCCAGGTGCTTCCGCCGCTCCAGCAGTTCGCCGCACAGCATGAGCAGCAAGCCGAGAATCAGGAACGCGGGCGACACCATGTAGGCCAGGATCCCGACGTACGGGCCGGGCTTGACGGCGATGGCGTCGATGATGACAAAAAGGAAAATGTTGGCCAGACTGACGATCGCCAGCGCGATGCCTGCCAGGCTAACGGGATTGCGCAGCAGCATGCGCGAACGGTGCCAGGGCTCCACCTGAGGCGGCGGAGTTTTCTCAGAGTCCATGTTTAGTCCCTGTGACTTCGGGTTCGTGTTCTTGCTGGGCCGCGACGTCAACTCCGCCGGGGTCTTCGCCTGGATCATCGGCCGTTTCCGTGGCCGTTTCAGCGATCATCGCGCTGTCGAGTCCATGCTCATCGCGGTAGTGGTGCAGCGTCATCTTTCCGTCCCACCACGCCCAGTTCATGGGGTACACGTCCGGATCGAAGAACACCTGGTAGAAGTGCCAGACGATGATGGCCAGGGTCGCCAGCACCGCCTCGTAGAAGTGAATGGCAGTGGCGACATCGAGCCACCAACGCGGCAGGTGGTTTCCGACGAGGACCTTGGCCCACAGCATGACTCCGGTCACGGCCATTACGATCATGCCCCACACCAGAGCCCAGTATTCAGCCTTCTCCGCGTAATTGAAGCGGGCAAACTCCGGCTTCCGCGAAGTCAGACCGAGATAGTAGCAGACATTCTGCCACGCGCCCCGGGCATCGTCGAGAGTGGGGAAGAGATCGAGGACCAGTTTCCGTCCCTCGCGGCTGAACGCGATGTCGAAGATGTGGTAACTACTCACTCCCATAAGGACGACCGCCGCAATGCGATGCAGCAGGTGGCGCCGGCGCTCGCCCAGGGAAAGCATTGAGGCAAACCAGGAGTCCGGGAACTTCAACGCAAAGCCGGTCAGCACCAGCAAGATGAAACTCGTGAGCAGCGTGGCGTGCTGCAGGCGGAAGCGGAGCGGCATACGCATCACGAAATCGTGCTGCACCTTGCGCCGCGCAATCACCTTGGCCCGCCAGATCACAAAATTGTGCAGCAGCATGCCGCCGATCACGACGAAAATCATGCTCATGTAGAAGCGGCGGATCCAGCGCACCGCCTTGCTGCCCACATCGGCCGAGAGCGGCGCATCCACGTGGACTTTTGCCGACGTGAATTTTTCCGTGACGCCCGGGTGGCACTGGCCGCAAGTCCGGGCGAGATTGGCGCGGTTGATCATCGACCGCGGATCGCTGGAAGGAAGAATGCTGTGTGTGCCGTGGCAGCTGGCGCAGTTCGCGACCACCTGCGAGCCTCCCCTCGCCGCCAGCCCGTGGAAGCTGGCCAGATACGTGGTCTCGCGGCGGCCTTCCACGCCAAATTCCTGCGAGAGCCGCATGCCTTCGTGGCAGCGCGCACAGGTCGCCGGGCCCACGTTTTGCGCAGATACGGGGGAATTGGGATCGGTATGCGACTTGATGGAGTGAATGCCGTGGCAATCCGTGCACACCGGCGCCTGCCAGTTGCCTTTGGCGATGGCTTGTCCGTGGATGCTTTGCTGGAACTCCTTCGAGATCGCGTCGTGACACTGGCCGCACGTCGAAGGCACATTGAACTTGAAGATCGGGGACTTCGCGTCTTTGGCGTCGAGTATCTCGTGAGTGCCGTGGCAGTCGGTGCAGACCGCGGCCTTCTCGGAGCCGGCAGCGACGGCGTGTCCGTGGACGCTCTGCTCGTAAGAAGCGACCATCTGCGCGCTCTGGCCGCTGTCTTGCATTACAAATTTCTGGCTGTGGCAGGCGCCGCAGGTCGCCGGGATGTTGGCATGATGCACGCGAGACTTGGGGTCGCTGGCCGGCAGCAACGCATGCGGGCTGCCGTGGCAATCGACGCAGGTGGCTGCCTTGTTGTTGCCTCCCTGGACAGCCTTACCGTGGAAACTGCGATCGTAGGCAGCCTGCTCGTCGGCGTGGCAGGTCGCGCACGTGATTTTCAGGGGAGGAGTCTCATGCGCGGAACTCTTAACGTCCGTGTGGCAGTCCACACAGGTAAACATGCTGCCGTGGATGGAATCTTTGAAGGCCCGAGGATCGACATGCAAGCTGACGGGCTTGCCGTTGACGTCATGGGTCAGCGTGGCATCGCTATGGCAGGCCAGGCATTCTTCTGCGGCTGGCTTCGGAGGCTGCTTGCCGGCTGGTGGCTTGCCGGCTGCGAGGACGGTTCCAACGGTTAAAAGAAGGGTGAGGGCAACTCCAGGCGCAAAAATATTCCGTGTTGTCCGCGTGGACATGCTCTCACCCGCCAATCCTTCAGGATCGAACGATTCTTGTGCGGCGGCATTGATGCCGCCTTTCGTCTGCTGCTACTTCTTTGCCAGACCGCGAATGTAGGCGACCAGATCCTTGATCTCCGTGTCTTTCAGTTTGCCGTCGTAGGCCGGCATCTTGCCTTTGCCCTTGGTGATGGTCTCGGTCAACTGTGCGTCGCTTAGCTTCTGCACATCGGCGGAGGTGAAGTCACGGGCGCCCATCTTCACACCCATGGCCGAGCCCTTGCCGTCGGGGCCATGGCACATGGCGCATTTTGCTTTGTAGGTTGCGGCGGCGTCCTGTGCCACTGCCGATGAAGAGCAGACCGCGATCAATCCGCAAGCCAGCAAAGTTACCAGGCCCATTCGAATAGAGATAAGTTTCACGTTGCTTCCTCCTTAGGAAGATGTTTCCGCAAGGTATATCACGAAGCAAGGGTGGCCCGTCGTCTGACTGGCCACGTCCCGAAAGCACGTAACGCAGATGGATCGTGCTTTCGTCCCGCGTCCCGAGAACTCGCTCGCAGTTGTAGGATCACATGCTTGCTAGAGTGGACCTATGGCAGAAGTCACTTGGCCCTGTGATAGAGATCACAGGTGTTTCTGCCGTGGATTGTGATGTTTATCACGATCCCACGTGCGATCCCGCACTGCGCCAAGAAACCCCAGAACCTAGCATCCCGACATGCCCACTCTCTCCAATCCCCCAGTTCGTACTCTTCGAGAGACTCGATCGGCCCCGGAATGGACTTCCTCTCAGGCCGCGGCAGGATCCGGTCAGTTCTTGAATACTCCCGGGTTTCAGCTACGCCCGCTGCAAGTGACGTGGGAGATGACGCAAGCTTGTGACTGGAAGTCCACGCCGGCTCGCGCCGGGGCGCGATCGCTCCGCGACCGGCATCAGTTCTCGACCGCGGAAGCGTTTCATCTGGTCGAGGAAGTCGCTGCCATGCACGTGCCTCTGCTGGCGCTGACGGGTGGCGATCCGCTGCTCCGCCCCGACGTGTTTCCCGTGATTGAGTTTGCCTCGGGCCGTTCGGTTCGCACTTCGCTTACGTTGCTTCCTACTCCGTTGCTGGACGCCGCAGCGATCGCTGAGTTGAAGGCATCTGGCTTGATGCGCGTTGCCTTCTGGCTGCATGGCTCCACGGCCGCTTTAGACGACGCTCACTGGGCGGTCCCCGGGTCCCACCGGCGCACGCTCGCAGTCATCGGATCGTGCCATGAAGTGCAACTCCCGGTGCAGATCAACACCATCATCGCGCGCCGGAACTTCCATGACGTGGATCCCATGATCGAACTGCTCACGCGCCTGGACGTGGTTCTGTGGAATGTTTTCTTTTTCGTTCCCCCGAGCCGGGAACAGGCGGGCGAACTGCTTACCGCCGACGAGCACGAACAAATTTTTGCCAAGCTCTATGCCGCTTCCAAGGTTGTCCATTTCGAGATCAAGACCACCGAGGGGCAGCACTACCAGCGCTATCTTCTGCAGCAACGCGCCCGGGAATCGCGCGGGCGCATGACTGAGGCCGATGTCATCACCTGCGCGCCCAAGGGGGTGAACGACGGCAAGGCATTGGTCTTCATCAACCACACAGGGGAGGTGTACCCGAGCCGCTTTCTGCCTCTCTCCGCAGGCAACGTAACCACCCAGCCGCTGGCTGAGGTGTATTGCGATTCGCCGCTGTTCGTGTCGCTGCGCGACAGTTCCAGGTTGAAAGGCAAGTGCGGACGATGTCCCGCCCGCAATGTTTGCGGAGGATCTCGCGCCCGTGCGTATGCCATGACCGGGGACCTGTTCGCCGCGGACCCCTGCTGCGCTTACGAGCCGTAGGGCCGACACACCTTACCAACCGCAGAACCAGCAACCGGCTTCGGAGCCATATTTCGTTCCTCAGTCGATCTACCTGCCCAAAGGGTGAGCAATTTTGAACAGACACGACGCGAGGGTTTTCTTACTTTTTCTTGCTAGGATGCTGCACTGCAAACAGCCAGTCACTGGGGACCCGCACCTTAGAAATCTCCGGGGAAGCTTCCGTCCCTGGTTCGTTTCCTCAGAGGACCGCGGGGTGAAAAGGAAAAATTCACTCCATTCCGGGTGCGTAGTACTTTTTCAACGGCGTCCCAGATTTGTGATTGAAATCACATTCAAGTGTGATTCATCATCCGGCGAAGCGCCCGCGCCACTCGCTACTATCAGGCCCATCTTGAAACAAGACTAGAGGCTACAAAACCTCTCGAACTTATGACTAGGAGGCGATCCAGATGCGATCCCGCAGCCCCATGTTTGTGCTAAGTCTTTTGCTGCTAACATTCTTTCTCTTCACTGCCAGCAGCTTCGCAATTCCCGCGTTTTCACGCCAGTATGGGACGTCCTGCACCACTTGCCATGTGGACTACCCGAAACTCAACGATTTCGGCAAAGCCTTCAAAGATGCCGGCTTCAAGTTCCCCAAGGACGACGAGAGCTTTCTGAAAGTTCCTCCCGTCATGTTGGGAGCCCCGGCCCAGAAGGAGCTTTGGCCGCACACGGTGTTTCCGGGGACGATCCCTGGCCTGCCGCCGATCGGCCTGCGCTACAGCCAGTTCTTCCAGTACACCCCCAACAGCGCCAACAACTACAACCCGGCGGGAACGGTTGACCCCACCAACCCGACTGTCCCACGTACGGATTTCGAGTCGGGCCTTTTCAGCATCTTCATGGCCGGAAACTTCGGCAGCGACATCGCCTTCTGGGTGGACGATGACCTGAGCGTGTCCGGTGCCAACGGGAACGGTGGTCTCGGCGACGGTTACCTGAAGTTTGTAAATATTGGTCGCTTCTTCAAAATGCCGACGGACTCCCTGAGCCTGCGCGTAGGACAGTTCGAGCTCGATTTGCCCTTCTCGCAAGCCCGGTCCATCAACATCAGTCCCTGGGACATCTACACCGAGGCGAACATAGGTTTTGCCGGCTCGCAGAACGTCAATAACGTGTTTGCCATCGGAGACGCGGTGCAGGGCTTCGAAATCAGTGGAGGCCATCAGTATGCCGGCTACCACTATTCGCTGGCGATCGTGAATCAAAACACCAGTGGAACGAGCTCGACGGCGCCCAACGTCTCTTCGCCGGGCGGCTTCTTCTCCGATTCCAACTACAAGGACATCTACGGCCGCTTCTCCTATCGTTTCAACCTGGAGAAAGATCCGGCGAGCCGTCACGAAGTGCAGGCAGCCGGAGCGGCCGGCCCGCGCGACCATACCTCGCTCAGCTTGGGGACGTTCTTCTTCAAGGGCCGATCCGTCCAGCGCATTAGCGGCGACACGGGTGTAATTACCGCCCGCGAGCCTTTCTATCGCTTCGGGGGCGATTTCAGCTTCAACTATCGCGCCTTCAACCTGTTCGGTCTGTACATGTACGGACACGACGACAATCTGCTGGCAATCGCTACTCCCCCTCCCAACTTCACTAGCGGTCCAGCTGCCAAGTTCAACGGCGGCTTCCTCGAGGCCGACTATCTGGCCCTTCCCTGGGTCATGACCATCCTGCGCTATGATCGTGTGCAGTCTTCGGCGGACTTCCTGAACCAGGCGGGTAGCGTCAACTACTTTTCGCCGGTCGGGAGCACGCGCAACCGGGTTACACCGGGAGTTCAGTTCCTGATCCATGCCAACATTAAGGCTGCATTCGAATACGCGATTCGTCCACAGCAGGCTCTGGCCTACGACTCGAACGGGAAGGCATTGAACGCGTTCCGTACGAATACCGCCACCGGAATGCTGGAGTTCGTGTACTAGGCGTAGTCTTTAAGCAACGATTGACACAGAAATCTTTAGGAGAGAAAAATGAAACGCACTTTGATAATAGCAGTAGCAGTAATCGCGATGTTCAGCTTGGCCGCCAGCGCCGGAACGATTAGCGGGAAAGTCTCTGGAGTGACGGGTGAGTCGGTAGTCTACGTCGATGCCATTGCCGGAAAAACTTTCCCGGCTCCCACCGAAAAACCGGTGATCGACCAGAAGGGCCTGATGTTCACGCCGCACATTGTGGCGGTGGCGCAGGGCACCACGGTCGAGTTCCTGAACAGCGACAAAGTCGCGCACAACGTGTTCTGGATTTCCGTGAGCGGCAACAAGAAACTCGGCCACAATCTGGGCACCTGGCCGCAGGGCGAGAAGCGCGCCTTCAAGTTCGACAATCCGGGGGCGATTCCTTTGCTCTGCAACGTTCACCCGGAGATGTCGGGATACATTGTGGTCTCACCCACACCGTATTTCGCCGTCACCGACAAGTCTGGAAGCTACAAGATCGACAACGTTCCCGATGGCAGCTACACCGTCACCGCCTGGCACGAGGGTGCCAAGAATTCGTCCAAGCCCGTAACCGTGGCGGGCGAGAGCAAAGCGGATTTTACCCTGACCAAGTAAGGACGCACGCAACGGGGAGTGATCGCGCGGTGACTCGCTCCCCGTATTCGTAACTCCGGCTGTACACTGTTTCCGGATTTTGAGCCTGCCCTGAGGCGCACGCCGAAGGGTTCAGCCGCCGCTTGGACTAAAAGTGCCGCAATGCTGAAACGATTCAAAAACAAGAAGGTCGATGGGGATTGGCTGCACTCGAACTTTCCCTGCATGATGGCCTGCCCGGCTCACACCAACGCCGGACGCTACGTTGGCCTGATTGCCGAGGGCCGCTTCGAAGAAGCGTACCGGCTGGCGCGCGAGCCCAATCCTCTGGCGAGCATCTGCGGGCGAGTCTGCGCGCATCCCTGCGAGACTGCCTGCCGCCGCGGCGAAATCGACCGGCCCATCTCTATCCGAGCGCTGAAACGCTTTCTTACCGAGCAGTACGGGCCCGAGTCGAAACATCCGATCAACGTCAATGAAGGGCGCGGGCAGAAAAAACTTCCTTACAAGATCGCGGTGGTCGGCGGCGGCCCCGTGGGACTGTCGGCCGCTCACGATCTTGCCCTGATGGGCTACCCGGTCACGATTTTCGAAGCCGCTCCGGTCGCCGGCGGAATGCTGTACCTGGGAATTCCGGAATACCGCCTGCCGCGCGGCGTGGTGGAGGCGCAAGTCCGCGAGATTCTCGAGACCGGCGATATCACTCTGAAGTTGAATCAGGCAGCGGGCCGTGATTTCACCATCGCTGACCTGCGCCGCCAGGGATTCGATGCGGTGCTCGTCGCCGTAGGCGCGCACCGCAGCCGCGATCTGACCATTCCCGGTGTCGATCTTGACGGTGTCTACAAAGGCATCGACTTTCTGCTCAACGTGAATCTCGGTTACAAGTTCACCATCGGGAAGAAAGTCATCGTGATCGGCGGCGGCAACGTCGCCATGGATGTCGCTCGTTCCGCTGCCCGCGAAGTCGTCAAGCAGCATGCCGGCGGCGTCGAGGACGCCGAGCCCTCCACCGAAAACGTCACCGCCGTGGCCACGCGCGAAATGGTCGACATTTCGCTCTCCGCGCTGCGCATGGGCGCGCGCGAGGTGAATCTGGTCTGCCTGGAGCGCCGCGAAGAGATGCCGGCCGCCCTGGAAGAAATCGTCGAGGCCGAAGAAGAAGGAATAATCATGCATCCCGGGCTCGGGCCCAAGCGCATTCTGGGCAAGGATGGCAAGGTGACCGCTCTCGAGACTCTCAAGACCAAGTGGGTCTTTGACCAGAACAAACGCTTCAATCCCGCGTTCTACGACAACAGCGAGACGCAGATCGAGTGCGACACCATCATTATGGCGATCGGGCAGGCGCCGCGCCTCGACTTTCTGACGCCGGAAGATAAGGTTGAGCTTTCCCCGCGCGGACTGATCGCGGTGAATCCGCAGACGCTGATGACGTCTTCACCCGGCATCTTCGCCGGGGGCGACTGCGTTTTCGGCCCACGCCTCATTATTGATAGCGTCGGAGACGGCAAGCGCGCGGCGGTCGGTATTGACGAATTCCTGCGCGGCGGAAAGCATCCCGACCCGATCATCGAAGTCGAGCTGCTACCTCGTCACTCCATGCCGCTCGACTATCTCGACATCACCCGGCAGCCCGTGCCCATGCTGCCGCTGGAACGCCGGACGGGCGTCACTGAGGTTGAGGTGGGCTACGACGCGCCGGCGGCGATGGCCGAGGCGCAGCGCTGTCTGCACTGTTGGGTCAATACCATCTTCGAAGGCGTGCCCGAAGATGGCAGCATGTGTATCCTGTGCGGCGGCTGCGTGGATGTGTGTCCGGAGAAATGTTTGGAACTGGTTTCGCTCGACCGCATCGCGTTCGAGCCTGAAACCGTGCAGCACATTCGCGACAACCAGGAATTGTTCGGCGTGGAGTTCGACGAGGTGGCCGCCGACGAGCTGGGAGTGGTCACCGGAGCCGCCATGTTAAAGGACGAAACCCGGTGCATCCGCTGCGGTCTGTGCGCCATGCGCTGTCCCGTGGGCACGATCACGATGGAGTCGTACAACCTGATTCCCGCAGAGCCGACCGGCTTGATCTCGATCGCCGCGATCGGCGCGGGATTGCAGAAGTAGGCACGAGGCAGTCGTGGCAGAGGAAATCATGGCAGAGGAAAAGAAGAACACGAGCGCAGAACCGGCAAACGACCTGAACCGCCGCCAGTTCTTCGCAAAACTCGGATTGGGCTCACTGAGCATTGCCGCCGTCGGCACGGCGGCCTTCTCGTATCAATACCTCGAGCCGAATGTGCTTTTTGAGCCGTCGCCGGTAGTCAACGCCGGCAAGCCGGACCGGTATCCCCTGGGCAGCGTCACCATCGACGTGAATTCGGGCATTTACATCATTCACTCGGACGAGGGCTACTTCTCCCTGAGCGCCGTCTGCACCCATCTAGGCTGCATGACCGCGTGGAAGCCCGAGTTGAACATGATTGCGTGTCCCTGCCACGGCAGCAAGTTCGAGCAGAACGGCAAGAAGATCGAGGGTCCAGCGCCCAAGCCGCTGCCGTGGAAGCGTATCTGGCTTAACGACGATGGGGATCTTCTGGTGGATCGCTCGACCGACGTTCCGCCGCTGGTGCGGGATTCCTTCGTGAGGGTCTAAGCATGGCGAAAACCGTAGACCAATATTTCGACGATTTGCGCGGCACGCGGGTGTGGCGCTCGATCTTCCGCAGCGGCACCGGCTCCAGCACGCTGAAGCGCGCACTTGCGATTCAGCAGAACGTGTTCCTGCACCTATTCTCCACCAAGGTGCGCACGCGCATGCTGAGTTTCAGCGCGACGTGGTACCTGGGCACGCTGACGCTGGGCACGTTTCTGATCCTGGTCGCGACCGGCATTCCCTTGATGTTCTACTATCACCCGTCGGCGCCGCAGGCGTATGCGGACACGAAAGACCTGGAGTTCGTGGTCTCGTCGGGATTATTTTTGCGCAACCTGCATCGCTGGTCCGCGCACGCCATGGTGTTTCTGGTGTTCGCGCACATGTTCAAAGTGTTTTATCGCGGCGCCTATCGCACGCCGCGCGAATTCAACTGGGTGATCGGCGTCATCCTTCTTCTGATGACGCTGTTGCTCAGCTACACCGGCTACCTGCTGCCCTGGGATCAACTGGCGTACTGGGCGATCACGGTCGGATCGAACATCGCATCCGCGGTCCCGCTGGTGGGCGAGAAGATTCACTTCCTCCTGCTCGGTGGCAACGCCGTCAACGCCAACGCGCTGCTCCGTTTCTACGTGCTGCACTGCATGATTCTTCCGCTGGCGGCGATGTTCTTCGTGGCCATCCATTTTTGGCGGATCCGCAAGGATGGCGGCCTGTACTCGCAAGCCAGTGAACCGGCGACGGTGCGGGCCAATGCCGATGCCGGCGCCGCGAACGCGAAGGAGGGACAATAGTCATGGCCGATTCCAAAGACTTCACCGCCGGCGTCGACTCCAACGCGAAAAAATCTCCGCGCCGCATCGTCTTCATCACCCGCCGCACTTCGGCGCAAGTCAAGGCCGAGACGGAAGATCAATTGCAGACTTTTCCGGA
>JADGNP010000535.1 GCA_017883425.1 Candidatus Sulfotelmatobacter sp.
TTCTTACACAGGTTGCAAGTCCCATGCTTGCCGACTCGTGAATTTGGTGGTAGATTTTCAATTGTAGCAAGAGACTTTGGTCGGTTCTTGTTTGCCCAGCCCCTTCCTCTCCCCGGAGGCCATAGTCTTTACGAACCGAGTGTTTTCTGAATCCCCCCCATCCGGTTCGCATAACCAAATGTGAGGAGACCCGATGCCATCCCACGAAGAACTGGGTTCGGACTTTGTCAGTATCGTAGTTGCCGACGGCACCCGCATCCACACCCAACTCTTAGCGGACGCGCTGCGCAACGATCACGGCCTGCAGGTCGTAGCTGCGGCCTCGAATTCCGAGGAACTGTTGGCCGCCATCACTCGTGTGCCTATCGATGTCGCGGTCATCAGTCATAATTTGGACGACCAGCCTGGCGGCGGCACCCAGGTATTGCGGGAGATGCGCGCGCTCCGGCCCCAGATCAAGGGCGTCATCCTGCTGGACTCCGCCAAGGCCCAGGAGGTCCTGGAGTGTTTCCGCGCTGGCGCAAGGGGTATTTTTTCCAAGCAAGAACGGCTGGAGAGCCTCTGCACGTGCATTCGCAGCGTCCATGAAGGACAAATCTGGGCGCGTAGCGTCGATCTGGATCATGTGCTCGAAGCTCTTGCCAACTCGCCGCTGGTCCGTGCCACCAATCACGAGGGAATCGAACTGCTTTCCGCGCGCGAACGCCAAGTCATACAGCACGTGGCCGGGGGTATGACCAATCGCGAAATTGCTCACGCTCTCGACCTCAGCCCTCATACGATCAAGAACTACTTGTTCCGTATTTATGACAAACTGGGCGTCTCCAGCCGCACCGAGTTGCTCTACCTGACCATGAACAACCCGCAAGCCCAGCCACCAGGTACGGCCAACGGAGAGAGCAACGCATTCTCAGCGATCATCAAAGCCGCCGAGGCCGGCGACCCCTTGGCACAACTTCGCCTGGCCGAGCATTTTTCTCAGATCAAAGATGCTCAGGACAACGACGATGGACAAAACACGGGCTTCCAACCAGCCTCCGTTTCCGCTTACACGTGGTACCTCCTCGCAGAAAAAACGGCGACCCCAATGCTCGGACAAATCGAGGAAGGCAAGAACAACATCCGCCTGACAATGTCTCCTCAACAACTAGCGGAGGCCGAAGGCAAAGCGGCCGCGTGGTTGAAAAACACCAGGAAACGTTCTGGTTTCGCTGGCGGCGAGATACAAACCGGCGGACAAAAGAAGATGCACGCCGGAGCTCGATAGGCCTTCGCATGCGAATCGAGTGACATCCTCTTGGCGGGAGCGTCCGCGGTCTCCTCGCAGCCGAAAACTCCTCTGTCTGCTTCAGTCGTTGAACATAAAGCCCTTTCAACAATTTGGTCAGTGCAGGATTTGTGGCTGCCTCGGTCTAGGAGCAGCGGTTAACCCGAGGTTCATGCTCCCACCATCTCTCGCACGGCGCGATAGCCCTCATCGATGGCGGTATTGGTGTACGCATGACCGTCGGCGTCCGAGTTCGCGATCTTGATTCTCCCAAAGGGCTGCCGTCCAATCACACACGGACGTTCGGACTCCGGCCGGTCGAGAGGTTCGAACAATGCGTTGTACTCGTATGCGTATCCGTGAGGCCAACGGTTGACCGTAATTGCCTGAATGTCGCGAGCGGGATCGAAGCCGCCCGCTGAGAGTGTGCGACCAAGTTGATCTCGTACGTTACGTTCAAAGGTTTCGAATTTCGTGTTGACCAGTTCCCACCGTCCTGCTCGGTACTGGTCTTTGCAATTCAGGCCAGGCTCGCACGGAGTGCGAAGAAGATGAAGCAGGCAAGATTCATCCGGCGAACTGGGAAAGTGGTAGGCGCCCATGGAGACCGGGAAGTCCAATGTAACGTTGCTGAAGTATGCTCCCGGTGCGTAGATCCCGCTCACACCGAGTTTCTGAAATGCTTTCCAGTTGCTGATTTGCACGTTCGTGTAGACAAGAGGAAGCTTCACACAGTAAGCGAGGGCCTCCTTTTGTTTGTCTGACATCTCCGGACACAAATAGGGGATGGCCATGTTGTAGCAGGCGAGTACGCAATTCGCGCCGCGGATCCGGTGGGCCTGTCCGCCGCGAACGTAGGTTACTTCGACTTCCTTCGCGTTCGCGGGATCTCCGATGTGCCTGGCTCTCACCGCGGTACTGTTCAGGCGGATGCGAATCGGAGACGAGGCATCGTCCAGGCGAGCATAGTTCGCACGGGCAGTGACGATGTCCTCCATGGTGTGGCCGGGAAGAGCACCCGGCACCAGTGATCGCACCAGCATTCTGGCAATGGAAGCGTTGCCGTCCGGAAAATGAAAGATGTAAGGCTCATCTAGCTCGGGATTCTGCTCATGGCTCTTGGGGAGACTCATTCCCTTGAAGCCCGGATATCCTTCTCTGGCGCAGTCATATGCCGAAACGGCATCGATGCCGACGGCATATAAATCGTGGGTCGAGCTCTGGAACACTTTGACCACATCGGGGTGGACCTTGACGTATCGCAGCAAGAAATCTTTGTAGCTGGTCTTGATCAGCTTGGATCTTTTCTGCTCCGGAGTAAGGTCTGGCATGTAATCGACGCTGGCGTGCTGCAGACGGAGGAGATCCTTGCGGGCGGCTTCTGCGATTGGAATCTGGGAGACATTCTCCAGTGCGAAGTTGATGCCGAAATAGTGGAGGCCTTTCTGGAGCACTAGGCGGTCTGCGCCAAATGTCTCCTTGTCAAAGAAGACGGCTTCTTTCAAGTGCATCGAATCAAACAATTTTTGGTCGTAGTACTTGTAGAAACGCCGTACGTCGATTCCCAGTTCCTTCAGAAGCCCCATCGCCACCTTGCTGTAATTGCCAGGCGCCTCGATGGACTGGGTCCCGCCGTATCCAAGCAGCAACCGCTTCCCTGCCTGAAATTCATTCCGCTTGGCATGCCCGCCGAAATCATCGTGGTTGTCGAGGACCAGAATCTTGGATTGTGGTCCCGCAAATTTGCGGTAAAAGTATGCCGACGCCAGACCGCTTATACCTGCACCCACAACAACCAGATCATAAGACTCACCGTCGTCCGTGGATTCGGGCCACGCCTTGCCATCGCGCAGGTCGTGCGCAACTTCCCAAGAACCATCGTGACTGCCGCGAAGACCGGTTTTAGCAGGTGGATAATAACCGGGATCCTTCTCCGGAGCGAACGGGGATTGTGGCACACCGAAGGCTTCCAGCCAGGTGGAATTTGCTGCAACTAGGGACGTTCCAACGGCGATGCTTATTCCATTCAGGAAATCGCGACGGGTAATCTCGCGCCCCATACCGAATTCGCGATCTTGATCCTTGTCGCTCATTCGCTTCCCTCCCCCCGAAGTCAGTGTCTCAGGATTCGTACACCCACTTGCCGCCAGCCATTGTGCGCTCAATCGGACAAAAGTCCGGCGCTGTCGCGAGCGGCCGCTTCCGCGACGTCGCCTGAATCTTCGCATTGGTCAATTTGCAATCGATTCATATCAGCAGATCGTCGCTCCGCTCTTCGGTCAAAGCTGCATCAGATTGCATTGCAGCTTCGTGTATCCCTGCTTCTGCGCCCAAAGGTCAAGTGGGATCGACGCCATCTCATCCACCATAGGTTCGGCGAGCCCGCTCTTCGTCAGGTCCACCGTCTTGATGTAACTCCTGCAACTGTCGCAACCTTCCACGCGGACGTGCTTCAGTTCCTCTGCGGTGTAGACCGGAAGCTTCGCGTGGTTCTCTTCCCCGCATCCTGGACAGACGATCCGCCGGAACTCCCATTCCGCCAGGCAAAATGAACACACCAGAGAACGCTGGCCGCCATCTCCCAACGGACGCAAAACACCCAGACCCGGTTTTCGTTTGCAAAACGGACACAGATACGGCGTCGGCCCGCTCCAACGCATACCC
>JADGNP010000536.1 GCA_017883425.1 Candidatus Sulfotelmatobacter sp.
TCGGTCGTCTTCACGTTGATTACACCTTTGCCGCCACGGTTGGTTAGGCGGTAGGAGTCGGCGGGGGTGCGCTTGCCGTAGCCGTTTTCGGTGACGGAGAGGATGAGGCTGCCTTTGACGGCGGCGTCGATGACTTCGGGCTCGGAGACTGGCCCTTCCTTTCCGGGCGCTTGCGCGCCCGGGACGGCCGAGGCGGCCGTCCCCACATGTTCTGTATCTGCGGCGGCCGTCCCCACAATTTCTGCTTCGGGCTTTGTGGTGGTGGCCATGCCTACTACGTAGTCGTTGTTGTCGAGGTCGATGCCCCAGACGCCGTAGGCGGCGCGGCCCATGGGGCGGACGTGGCTTTCGTCGAAGCGGACCGCCATGCCTTCATGTGAGGCTAGGAACACGATCTGATTGCCGTCGGTGACGCGGGCGGCGACCAGTTCATCGCCCTGTTCAATGGCGATGGCGTTGATGCCGTTGGAGCGTACGTGCATGAACTCGCGCAGCTCGGACTTCTTGACCAGGCCGTTGCGGGTGGCGAAGAAGATGTACTTATTCTGTTCTTCGAGATTGCGCACGGCGAGCATGGTTCTTACGGTCTCGCCGGGCTGCAGGCCGACCAGGTTGCCGATGTGCTTGCCTTTGCCGGCGGCGCTGACGTCGGGAATCTCGTAGACCTTGAGCCAGTAGACGCGGCCCTTGTTGGTGAAGATGAGAATGAAGGCGTGCGTCGAGGCGATGAAGAGATGCTCGACGAAATCCTCGTCGCGCGTCTTCATGCCGGTGCGGCCCGTGCCTCCGCGGCGCTGCATGCGGTAGGTGGAGATGGGCGTGCGCTTCATGTAGCCGGAGTGGCTGACGGTGACGGCAACCTGCTCGTCGGCGATGAGATCTTCTAAAACGATTTCGGCGGCTTCGTCTTCCAGGCGGGTGCGGCGCTCGTCGCCGTAGAGCTTCTTGACCTCTTCCAGCTCCTTGATGATGACGTTGCGCAGCTTCTTCTCGGAGCCGAGGATGGATTCGTATTCGGCGATGTTGTCGCGAACATCCTTCAACTCGTTGGCGATTTCGTCGATGGAGAGCTTGGTCAGACGATGCAACTGCAGTTCGAGGATGGCATCGGCCTGTCTGGCGGTGAAGGGCTTCTCGATGTCGAGCTTGGGAGCGCGGCCTACGATGTTGATGTCGATCTTCTTGCCACCGAAGTAGAGGACCAAGTTTTCGCGAGCGTCGGCACGGTTGGCGCTGCCACGAATGATGGTGATGACGTTGTCGAGGTGATCGAGAGCGGTGAGATAGCCTTCGAGGATGTGCTCGCGGTCTTTTGCTTTCTGCAGCAGGTAGGCGGTGCGGCGGCGGACGACGTCGACGCGGTGCTCGATGAAGTACTTGATGGTCTGGATCAGGCCCATTTCGCGGGGCTGTCCGTTGACCACCGCGAGCAGGATCATGGAGAAGCTCTCCTGCATCTGGGTGTGCTTGAAGAGCTGGTTGAGGACGATCTGAGGTTCGGCGCCGCGCTTGAGTTCGACGACGATGCGCATGCCATCGCGGTCGCTCTCGTCGCGGATGTCGGAAATGTCTTCGATGTCTTTGTCGTTGACCAGTTGCGCGATGCGCTCGACGAGGCGGGCTTTATTCACCTGATACGGAATTTCGGTGACGATGATGGCCTGGCGGTCTTTGTTGATGTTTTCGATGGCAGCCTTGGCGCGCATCATGAAGCGGCCGCGGCCAGTTCGGTAGGCTTCGAACACTCCTGCGCGGCCGTGAATGATGCCGGCGGTGGGAAAGTCGGGGCCCTGGACGAACTTCAGAATCTCGGCGAGCTGCGCGTTGGGATTGTTGACGAGCGTGATGGTGGCGTCGACGATCTCGGTCAGGTTGTGCGGCGGAATTTTTGTCGCCATGCCGACGGCGATTCCGTCGGAGCCATTGACTAAGAGATTGGGGATGCGTGCGGGAAGAACGTCAGGCTCGACCTCGCTGCCATCGTAGTTGGGGCGGAAGTCGACTGTGTCCTTGTCGAGATCTTCCAGAAGCGCAGTGGAAACGGGGGCCAGCTTGGCTTCGGTGTAACGATCGGCGGCGGGTGGATCTCCGTCGACGGAGCCGAAGTTGCCCTGGCCAAAAATCAAGGGATAGCGCAGGCTCCAGGTCTGGGCGAGGCGGACGAGAGCGTCATAGACGGCGAGGTTGCCATGCGGATGGTACTTGCCCATGACGTCGCCGACGATGCGGGCGCACTTGCGCGTGGCCTTGTTGGGCTGCAGGCCCATCTGCTGCATCGTGAATAAAATTCGGCGATGCACGGGCTTCAATCCGTCGCGCACGTCGGGCAGCGCGCGGCCGATGATCACCGACATGGAGTAGTCGAGATACGACCGCTTCATCTCCTCTTCAATGTTGACGGGGTGAATGTTCAACGCGCCGGGGCCATCGCCGCCGGGCGGAGGAGTGAGGGGGAGTTCAGGGTTTTGATCGTCAGCCATGAATCGCTCTTAGCCTTTGGCTCTTAGCTTTTAGCCACAACTTCAGCCTGCAAGAAGCGGATGCTTTGGTGTCCGCCGAAATCTTGTAACTGGTTGTATTTATAGGATGTTATGTGCCCTGGGAACGGTGTTTATTATAGCACGATTGCGGGTTCAATTAAGTGCAGGGGTTGACCGGGTTGAGGCTGGCGGGGGCTTCGGTTCCGAGATGGGAAATCCGCAAGAAATGATTGCGGATTTGGTTGGGCGTCACTGAGAGGTGGCGGGCGTGGCTGCTAGGCTGCGCAGGAATGAAGCGGATTCCGTCGCTGGATGGCCTGAGGGCCATTTCTATCTCGCTCGTCGTGGTGGGGCATTGGGGGGAGTTGCGATATCACTCCGATGTGGCGGGAGCGTTCGCGAATCTGGGAGTAAGAATCTTTTTCATCATTTCCGGATATCTGATAACGACGCTGCTGTTGAAGGAATATGGGAAGACTTCGACGATCAGGCTGCGAGAATTTTACGTGCGGCGAGCTTACCGGATTCTGCCGGCTGCGTTCGTGTTCATGTTGCCGGTGTTTGTGATTTTCTGGCATGAGCTGCGGTGGTATCACATGGCGGCTGCGGCGCTGTACCTGGCGAACTTTGATTTTGGGCATCCGTGGTTTCTGGGGCATCTGTGGTCGCTGAGCGTGGAGGAGCAGTTTTATTTTCTATGGCCGAGCGTGCTGAAGAAATGGCATCGGCATCGGGTGGCGATTCTGGTGGGAGTGGTCGGGTTTGCGCCGCTGTATCGCGTGGCGTGTCATTTCCTGCAACTGCATGGGCGGGCCGACGAGACGTTTCCGGCCGTGGCAGACGTTTTGGCGATTGGCTGCCTGCTGGCAATCTTTTCGGCGCGCATGCCGAGGATTAGACCGGCATGGGGAATGGCGATGATTGTGCCGGTGGCGCTGGTTCCCGTGTATGTGGGCGCATTGCAGTTTCACGTCACGCCGATATTGTTGTTTGTGCTGTGGCCGGTGATGCACCTTTCGATTGCCGGGCTGCTGCTGCATGTGGTGCAGAGGCCGTATTGGATCCTCAATGTGCAGCCAGTTGCCTGGCTGGGGAAAATCAGCTACAGCCTTTACTTGTGGCAGCAGTTGTTTGCGTACGGAGAGCATCACCGGCCGTGGTATTTCGTTTTGTTTGCGCTGGGGCTGGCCAGCGCGTCTTACTATTTGGTGGAACAGCCGATGCTGCGGCGGCGCGAGAGGAAGGCGAGGGAGCGGAAAGTGGAAGGTACACTTGCGCGCGCGGCCTGAGCCGAGTGCGCCCCTTCGCGGGAGAGTCTGCGTTTGGACGGGAGTTGCATTGCTAGAGCAGTTCTCGCGATGGTGTAGAGTGTGCACCCTCAGCGGCTAAAGCCGAAACCCGTTGCAGCTCCTGGCGGCACGGCTGAAGCCGTGCCCTTC
>JADGNP010000537.1 GCA_017883425.1 Candidatus Sulfotelmatobacter sp.
ACCGATTCGGGGTCGCGCATGATCAGGAGAGCGCCGATCTGCGAATTTTTTTCCTGCACGAAGTCGAGTGAAACCTGGACGCGCTTTCCCCCAGCGGCTTCATACTCCCGCTGCGACAAGGGGCGCCGGCGCTCAAAAGCCTCGAGCAGCGCCGCGCCCAGAAGGGAATCGCGGTCGAATACCTCGCGAACCGTGTGTCCGAGGAGTGCCGCGCGGGGACGGCCAAGAAAACCTTCCACGGGCGCGCTCACCAGCACCACGCGCGAGTCGCGGGCAAACAGCATCAGGCCATCTTGCAGTTTGGCCATGAGCTGATCCACGTTGTCCTTGAGGGCCGAGAAAATTTCCCGGCTGTCGCGAATCTGGCGGCCCAGGTTGGCAATTTTCAGAGTGACCAGGCCGTACTCATCATGCCCGGACTCGTTGCCGGAAAGTGCGCTGGCGTCGCCCGCGCTCACACTGTCGAGATTGCGGCTGAGTTTCTTCAGTGGGCCCAACGCCAGGTGGGAGATTCCCGCGGCTAGAAACAAGGACGCAAAGATCAAAGCGATTGAGATGTAGGCCGCCTTCATCAGCCGGGGCTCCACCTCGCTCTTCAGAAAAATGGTTTGCACGCCGATGCGGATCGTACCGAAAGGCTCGCCATTCAATTCCAGCGGATAGGTCACGTCATATACGGCGGCCGGGCTGAAGACCAGACGGATTTGTTCGCGGAAGCGGGCGCCCACAACTTTCTGGAAGTCCGGACGCGGAGCAATCACCTTGCCCACCACACTGGCGTTGGTATGCAGCAAGGCCTTGCCACTGACGTCAACGATGGTCACGTCGTAGATGAATCTCCAGTCGCCCGGATCCGACTGAAGCAGGTTGTTCAGGGCGACGTCGGTTTGCACGTAATCCGTTAAGGCGCGGCGCACGGCTGCGGAGTTGTTGGTATCGATGGATGTACTGCTGAAGTCGGGTACAGCGTTGGATACGGCATAGGCCAATTGGTGAGTCAGGCTGGTTGCGGTTTCGTTCGCATTGGTGATGCGCAGGCGCAGGATTTGAGAGATGTAAAGGTACGAAAACGCGGTAACCATCGCCGTCACCATAAGAGTGATGACCAGCACGATGATGGTCTTTCGTCGCAGCATGGAGGGAAAAGAAAACGGCTCGCTCAACAACCGTGCGAGGAGGTCTTAGCTACTCGATACTTCCTCCTTGCCGGGGACTGCCTCCGCGGCGGCGCTGCCGTATTCCTTCAGTTTGTTATGCAGCGTTTTCAAGCTGATGCCGAGGATCTCCGCGGCCCGCGTCTTGTTGTTGCTGGTTGCCTCGAGCGTCTTCAGAATCAGCATTTTCTCCGCTTCTTCTACAGTCGTGCCCACACCCAAGCGAACCGCATCGGGATCGTTGGCCGCGATGCGCAGCGGAGCCTGTCCAAACCCCGGCGGCAAGTGCTTGGTCTCGACCACACCGGCGTCGCAGACGATGACCGCCCGCTCCAGCGTGTTGCGCAACTCCCGTACGTTGCCCGGCCAGGAGTAGTTGTTGAACTGGTTCAGCACCGCTTCGCTCACCGCGGCCACTTTGCGGGAGTGCTTGCTGCTCATCTCGGCCAGCAACAGTTGCACCAGGCTGGGAATGTCCTCTTTGTGCTCGCGCAGAGGAGGCATGTGGATGTTGAATACGTTGAGCCGGTAATAGAGATCGCTGCGCAACTCGCCACGGGCCACGGCCTCGTCTGGAACTTTATTGGTGGAGGCGAGCACGCGCACATCCACTGAGGTTTCGACCTTGCTCCCTAGACGCCGCAGTTTCCGGTCTTCGAGAACGCGCAGCAGCTTGGCCTGCGTTCCGATCGGCATTTCGCCGATTTCATCCAGCAGCAGAGTTCCTCCTTCTGCGAGCTCGAAGCAGCCGGTGCGGCGTTCCAGCGCGCCGGTGAAGGAGCCTTTTTCGTGGCCGAAGATTTCGCTTTCCATCAAGGTCTCGGGGATCGCGGCGCAGTTGATAGCGACAAAAGGCCGGTCTTTCCGCGGACTGAGTTCATGGATCGTGCGGGCCACCAGTTCTTTTCCTGTGCCGCTGGCGCCCGTGATCAGCACCGACGCGGTGCTGGGCGCGACCATCTCAATGAGCCGGAAGATCTCCTGCATCTTGCGCGAGGCGCCGTTCAGGCGTCCCAGCGATCCCGCGTCCCGCAGCCGGCGCCGTGTGGCCTCGAGCTCTGCGCGCGTGCCCAGCAGGGCGGCGGCGTTCCCCAGCATCGTCCGCAGGCGGTTGGTGTCGAGGGGCTTGGTAATGTAGTCGTAAGCTCCCATACGCATGGCTTGCACGGCGCTGTCGATGGTTCCCTGAGCGGTAACCAGAATGACGGCGATCGTCGTGGCTTGTTCGGCAAGATGCCCCAGCAGTTCGATCCCGCCCATGCGCGGCATCTTGAGATCGGTGATGACAATCGACGGGGACCATTGCATTGCCTTGTCCAGACCCTCGGCGCCGTCGCGGGCCGTCTCCACGCGAAACCCCCAAGAGGAGACCAGTTCGGCCAGCCCGGATCGTTCGTTCTCCTCGTCCTCGACAATCAATATTTTTTCGTGGCTCATCGGCTTGCTCTTGCTCTATGTGCTCGGTTGGTCACTCTTGCCTCTAATCCCGGATCGAACTGTCAATCCGGTCGAATCCCCAAGATACGCGGCCAGCTTCCCGCCCGGCAAGGTCTGGATGGACCCCTGTCAGCAGGGTGCCATCCGGCGCTCAGGAATTCCACTTTGAGACGAGGTAGCCCTGCTTCGTTGCCTTTGCGGGCCATGCTCCGAGTCTACGCTTTCGCTTTAAGGAGCGCTGCGGTAGAATTTCCAGTTCCCTGGTAAAGGTCTCGTCTTCCACCGATATTGTTCCATCTTTTTCCCATCAGCGTCTGGTTGTACAGGTACCGGGGAACCAGCACATTCTGGAGGCTTCTATGATAATGAGCAGCACAACGCGCGCATACCGCCCGTTCCTGGCGGGTCTGTCAGCCCTGATCGCAGTGCTATTGGTCTCCGCTTCCGCATTCGCTCAGAGTGATTCCACCCCGAAGTGGGATGTGTTTGCAGGGTATCAGTATCTGAATCCCGGCGGCACCGTTCCGGTGGGCGATCCCAATAACCCTACGCCGTTTAAGCTTCCAGGTATGGCGAAGGGGATTGGCGGCGCCTTGACCTACAACTTCGATCCGCATTGGGGTATGGAGGCCGACTTCGGGTACAACCGGGATACAGGCTCGGCCTCTTCGGAGTGGACTGCCGGCGCCGGACCAAAGTTTATCGCACGCGGCGAGAACGTGACGTTTTTCTTGCATGCCCTCGGTACCCTTAATCGAGTGACCTACTCCGACGGATTCGCTACGCACAATGGGATTGGTGTGATTCTGGGCGGCGGCATGGATATACCGTTCGGGAAGATGTTTTCCTGGCGCATGTTCGGAGTTGACTACGTCTGGGCGCAGCACAACTTTGCAAGTCTCGCTGCTCCGGAATTTCCATCTCTGCGGCGTCCTGCGTTCGAAGGAGTGAGACTGCGCACCGGCATAGTGATCAACTGGGGCGGCGCGGCGCCTCTAGTTCCAGCGGCTGCCTGCTCGGTGCAGCCGGCTGAGGTGTTGGTAGGCGAACCGATCGCCGCTACCGTCACGGCCAGCAATTTCAACCCCAAGCACACCGTGACTTACAGTTGGAGCGGGAATGGCGGCCAGGTGACCGGAAAAGATACCGCCGCCAGTATCGACACCACCAACGCGGCTCCGGGCAGCTATACGATCACGGCACATGTGACCGACCCGAAGGCCAATAAAAACAACGAAGCGAGTTGCTCGGCGAACTATACGGTGAAACCGTTACCGCCGAAGAATCCTCCGACCATGTCGCTGTCGGCCAGTCCGACGGATCTGGTT
>JADGNP010000104.1 GCA_017883425.1 Candidatus Sulfotelmatobacter sp.
GCCGCGCATGGGGATGTAGAAATTCCGCATCCAATTGCCAAATGTGATGGTCCCGTCTGCCGCTCGGGTGACTGGACCGCCGTTGATGGCAGCCAGTTCAGCGGCCAAGATCTTCTCTGCGTCGGCCCGGTGCATCTTCGGCTTATAGCCCACGACCCGACTGCGGTGATGTCGCTTTGGTTTGCCGGTTGTGGGATCGGTCAAGTAGACGTTGTAGTGGATCTCCCAGCCGCCGCCCTTGGTAGCGACGACCCGGCCTCGTTGATAACGCGCACGTCCGCGTGCCATGAAACCTGCTCTCTGCGCTGGAATTGTTGTTCAGCTTTCGATTTCGCGCAAACGCGCGATGAAAAGCTGTCACCCATGCGACAAGAGCGCCCTGAGGGCGAACTTCGGCAGTTTCCTTCGAGACCATCCCTAAACGGAAAATGGCTGCGAGTTTCTTATTTGCACCCTTACTGCACCCTTCAAAACTCTAAGCCATTGACGTAGAATCGCTTACATGCGGATTACGGGCCGCCTCGAAAGCGGACATACCTTAACGGGTATCGTGGGTTCAAATCCCACCCTCTCCGCCACTTAATCTTATCCGTTCGCGGTTGTTCCTCTTCCATCTCCACGAGCAGGCGGGCCCAATTCCATCCTGACGCCAACTGGCTACTGCCCTTCTTTCTGCCCTGCCGTAAATATCGTCCACGGCCCTGCCTTCATATCCCGCAGCAACGGCTTCTGCCAGGAGAATTCGGGATGGTGCTCAAGAAAATCCGCAGCCAAGAAATCCGCGCCGCAGGGATGCCCTGCCCTGGCCACAAAGCTCATCTTCGCGGTCATGGCGCTGTCCGTCGCTTTCCCTTGCACGGCGCCGCCGGGATTGTACGCCTCCCATGCCCACTCCTTCACGCCGCGCGAAGAAGCATCCACATGGCCGCACAGGGCTCGCTCGTTCGCCTGCTCCTTCTTCTCGAAGCTGTCGAAATGGTCGGACAGGAACTGCTCTGCCATGGTGACGTCAACCTTCCCCTTGGCTTGCTGCATCACTTCTTCCCAGCGGGCATGACGGGCATTGGGCGATGACGAAGCATTCTTGGGATCAAAGCTGGTCTCCTCGCGAAGCACCTTGGGATCGCGCGCAAAATTCGAGCTGACGAAATACCCATCCTTGCTGCGCCACAGCGGCGTGTTCTTCAGGCCTAACTCCAGGTACGCGATCTCGCCGGTCTTCCGGTCGCCGATCAGCCAGTCGTTGGCGTATCCGCCGTTGTTGCCTTCTTTGATGATGCGCACATAGTCATCGATGTTGTTAGCGTATTGCAGCGCCTTGCGGGAACGCATGAATTCGGGCTTGCCATTGGGATCCCATCCCTCAAACTGGGTGATGGTCGTTTCCGTAATCATCATGCCCGCGGAGTTCACGCCAAAATCGTCGTCGCTGGTAATCACTCCCGGGAAGCCGTCCATCAGGATGCGATTGCCGTGCTCCGGTTGGATGTCGAAGATCACCACCCAGCGCTCGCCCGCCAGATAGCTCGTCCAATTATTGTGCGCGATGACGATCTGGTGATCTTTGGTCATGCTGCCCGTGGCAATAAATGCGCTGCAGTTGCCGGGCGCCACGAGTTTCGGCGCCTTGGCCGACTTCTGCTGCTTGTTGAGCCAGGGCAGGTAGTAGTCGGGCACTTCCTCAAACGCGTTGAGCGCCACGATGTCGTACACATCGAGATCGACTCCGTGCGCCTTCACTCCATCGGCGATGCCTTGCAGTTCCTGCTGATATTCGGCATCGATGTGGGGCCAAAGCATCTGCCGCGCGGTCGTGCGGAAGAATTCCCAATCGCGCTGCGTCTGGTGCGTGTCGTACAGCTTGATCGCCTCAAACGCATCGGCAATTTCCGGCGCGAGCAAATACCCATGCTGAAAGCCGAGGTCCGACGGCGACCCTTCCAGGTGCACGTAAGTCCAGCCACCCTGCTGGAAGCGATAGGCCTTCTGCAGTCTTGCGTCGGACGAGCCGGAGACTCCTGCCGCCGCCACTGCAGCACAGGTCAAGGCCACCGCGATTCCGAGCACGCATCCACCGCGCACAAGCTTTTTCAACATGAGTTCCTCGCGAAGTTCAGTCTGTCGAATCGACGCCACATTCTAGCCTGTCTCTCGTCTCTCTAGATATCCGTCCGCTGCTCGGGATGCCGGCTCAGATACCAGCATGGCAGCCATCCGGCGTGCGGAAACAGAGCGTTCACGCAAGTCTGGTCGTGCGGCGGGTCAAAGATAAACTGGGTCTTGCCGTTCTTCTGCAGCACGGCGTAGTAGTGATTCACGGTCACCGAGCCGTAAGCGTTCCGGTTCGTCGCCGCCCGGATCCGGAAAACGGCGTAGTCCAGACCATACGCCAGAGCCGTCGCCCCAACCACAGCAACAATGGCTGCGACGAACATTCGTCGCAGCCGTACCCTGAGGCTTGGCGCAGAGGTCTGTGTCACGACGCCAGATTATAAGCCCTCGCCTGGAATGCCCCAGCCAGCCTTCGTCCGGTAGCGTGATTGAGGCGAAGATTAATTCCTTCACGCGGACGAGCCAGCCTTCTGTTTGGAGCTCGGCTTTCGTCCAATGGCCATGAAGTGTGAGCTGGCGCCGAGGACGGAAGGTTCGCTCTCGACCTTGCGCACCGCGGCCAGCAAGCGCGCGCGTTGTTGCGGGTCGTTCCATAAGGAGTCAAAGTCGCGGGCCAGCCAGCCCGGACCTTCGATGGCCACCAACTCCACATCTTGAAAACCGGCATTCAGAAACTCGTCCGCCAGTTCGTCTGGCCGATGAAAGAACGCGTCAGTGAAGTAGAGCGGATTGCCGGTGGAGTTGCGGTGTTGACCGTCTTCCAGATCACGCGCCAAAATCGGCGCGAAAGCACCGTCATTGAAGAATCCGCTCGACAGCGAATCGAACAACGATGCGAAATGACTGATGCCCGCGCCCCACACCAGGCCTCCCGGGCGGAGAACGCGGTGAGCTTCGCGCAGGCAGGCAAGCCGATCGTCCTTTTCGACAAGATGGTAGAGCGGACCCAGGAGCAGAACTGCATCCGCGGAGACGTCGCCATGGGGCAGGTCGCGCGCATCTCCAACCTCCGCCGAAGCGAGCGGATGTTCGGGTTGGCGGGAGGATGCCGCCCGCGCTTGCTCCACATGTTTGGGCACGGGATCGAGCAGGTGCACTTGATATCCGCGGGCGGCGAGCCAGCAGGCGTAGGCCCCAGCGCCTCCGCCGGCGTCGACGACCGTGGCGGGAGAGGGCGGCAGGCGCCGCAGAATCAGTTCCTGGGTACGGGCCTGCTCGAGCTGAAACCACCCGGTGGCCAGGCGAGAAGCTTCGTCCGCGTCGCCGTAGTGGCGGACAATTTTCTGGATAGAATCGTCGTTGCTCATGCTAAAAACTGCGGCTCCCGCGCCGGATCTCGTTACGTGCCGCCGATGCGGCGGTGCGGGGCGCGATAACCCAACTGCATGGAGATATGCCGCGCTGCGTCCTTCAACGCTTCCAGAATACGCGGCATGGTTTGGGCGTTAACCTGGTTAATGGTCCCACTCAGTCCCACGCTGGCCTCGATCGCGCCTTGCTGATTGAACACCGGGGCGCCCACACATCGGGCTCCCAGATTGTTTTCCTCATCGTCGACGGCGTAACCCTGGGTGCGCACTTTCTCCAGTTCCTTCAGAAGACGCGGCAGGGTCGTGATGGTTTTCGGAGTGCGCTTCTCCATGGCGCGCTCGGAAACAATCTTTTCCAGCCGTTCCTGCGGAATATAGGCCACCAGCGCCTTGCCCACGCTCGTGGCATGAACCCGCATGCGGCGGCCAACCCAGGTGTCCATGCGGATGAATCCCGGCGGCTCGACCTTCTCAATGTAGACCGCCTCGGGCCCATCCAAAATCGCCAAGTGGCAGGTGAGACTGGTCTTCTCCACCAGGTGGCGCATGATGGGCAACGCGACCTCGCGCACGTCGATCCCGCTGAGCGCGCCGCGGCTAAGGCTCAGGATCTTGAGTCCGACGCGGTATTTGCCGCTGTTCTCATCTCGATTCAGGTAGCCCTGGGTTTCCAGAGTGCGCAGGATGTAGCTGGCGGAGCTCTTTGGAATCTGCAGCTTGCGGCTGATCTCGGCGTTGCTGAGGCCTTCCGGTTCCTGGGCAACCGCCTCCAGCATGGCCAGAGCGCGCTCGACTGCCACCGAAGGAGAATCGTCTTTAGAGGGCATCGCCAAATCGTTATGGTAGCAAAACCTCAGGCGGACAACAAATTGAATGTATGTTCTGTATATTGCACAACCCGCTTGACCGGGGTTTCCCGGCATCGTACGATCGGCCAGTATTATGAATTACTGTTCTACCTATTGAACAGCATCAAGCAAGAGTTAGGGGCCCGCGAATATGACGCCAACTGCAACCGCCACGACGGAAACGGGAGTTCTGCTCAACCCGGTGAACCGCACGCCGCCCGGGTTCGATCCTGCCCGCGATCTTCCTGACGGCTTTATGGACTTCTTCCTCCCGCTGCACCGGACCTTTACTCCCCGCCAGCAGGAACTGGCTCTGCAGCGGGTGGAGGTGCTGCAGAGAGCACTCGAGGGCGACAAGCCCACCCATCACTTCCCTTCTGACACGGTGCGCAACGGCTGGCGCATCCCGCTGCCGGAGTGGTGCCGCGACCAGCGCAACCAGATGACCGGCCCTGCCGACGACGCCGAACTTTGCGTCAAGATGCTGAACTCGGGCGCACCCGGCGTAATGCTCGATCTGGAAGATTCCTGCGTCAACGAGTGGTCGCATCACGAAACCGGCGTGGCCAACATTCTGGCCTGCCTGCGCGGCGAGCTCACCTATTTCGACAAGAAACGCGACCGGACCGTAACCATTCAGCAGAACGGCACCGTGATCTTCACGCGCCCCCGCGGACTGCACCTGAACCAGGCCGGGCTGATTCCGGGCGAACTGGTTTCCGCATCCCTGATCGATGTGGCACGAATCTTCTATTGCATTGACCCCGCGAAGTTGCAGCATCCCTTGTGTATCTACATTCCCAAATCAGAGTCGGCGGAGGAAGCCCTGTGGTGGCGTGATCTGTTCCAGGCGTTGGCCCAGGGGCGCGGCCTGCCGCACAACTACATCAAGTGTATGGCGCTGGTGGAATCTCATCCTCTGGCGTTTCAGATGGAAGAGTTTGCCTACAACCTGCGCGATCACATCATCGGACTGAACCTGGGCCGCTGGGATTACATGGCCAGCCTGATTCACTTCAATCTCGATAATCCCGACTGGGTTCTGCCGGACCGCAACACGATTCCGTACAACGTTGCCTTTTTCCAGAACCTGCGGGAACTGATGCCCGAGATTTGCCATCATCGCGGCATTCTTGCGATTGGCGGCATGACCGCGCTGTATCCCAGCCGCGAAGACGCGGAGCTGAACGCTCGCGCGCTTGCCATTCTCGAAAAAGACAAGAAGAACGAGGCCGACTGCCTGATGGATGGCGCGTGGACGGGACATCCCGATCAGAACGCGATCGCAGTGGCGCAGTTCCCTTGCCCGAATCAGCTGCAGGCGCGGCCTAAGAATGCCAGCCGCTATCCCGATCTACGGCCAACTCCGACGGCAGTCGGCGCACGCACAGTGAATGGCACGCGGGCGGCGGTGCGCACCGTGATCCGCTACCGGCACGGGGTGCTGAGCGGCCGAGGCGCCAGCCTGCTCGATGGCTACATGGAAGACCTGGCCACGGACCGCATCTACCGCCTGATGATTGCGCAACGCGTGCTGCATCGTGATCTGGTCCCTGTGCAAGACGAGCAGGGCCAGACGGTGAACCATACCCCGGAGTTCATCACGCGGCTGTTCGACGAAGAACTCGACCGATTGCTGGCCGGGCTACCCACCAACGCAGATCCAGAGGAGGCGGAACGTTTCCGCCGGGCTCGCGAAATCAGCGAAGCCATGATCGTCACCGGAGAATTCAACCCGGCTTAAGCAGCCCAGCAGCATAGAACCCGATTTTTTTCAGGAGAGAAATGTACATGTCGGCCAAAGGAAACGGACACAGCGCGCAACCCTCAACCACCCAACACCAGATCGAGCACCCCTTGAGTGACCAGGATCGCGTCGCGCAATATGCTCTTGCCCAAGCCGCGATGAACCAGGATTGGGCGGCCAATCCGCGGTGGCAGGGCGTCGAGCGTCCGTACACGGCCGAGGATGTGCTGCGCTTGCGCGGCTCGATCCACATTGAGCACACGCTCGCGCGCCTGGGCGCCGAACGCCTGTGGGAACTTCTGCAGACCGACCCTTACATCAACGCACTGGGCGCAGTGACCGGCAACCAGGCGGTGCAGCAGGTGCAGGCGGGGCTGAAAGCGATCTACGTCAGCGGATGGCAGGTCGCGGCGGACGCCAATAATGCGGGGACGATGTATCCCGACCAGAGCTTGTATCCGGCCGACAGCGTTCCCAATCTTTGCCGGCGCATCAACAATGCGCTGCAGCGTGCAGACCAAGTGCATCACGCGGAGGGCAAGGTGGCCCCAGGGCAGACTTGGTTCGCGCCGCTGATAGCCGATGCCGAGGCGGGATTCGGCGGCACGCTCAATGCCTTCGAACTGATGAAGGGGATGATCGAAGCCGGAGCCGCTTGTGTTCACTTTGAAGATCAACTTTCGTCCGCGAAAAAGTGCGGTCACCTTGGCGGCAAGGTCCTGGTTTCCACCACCGAGGCGATTCAAAAACTGGTGGCGGCGCGGCTGGCGGCCGACGTAATGGGCGTGCCCACCCTGATCATGGCGCGTACCGACGCGGACAGCGCTCATTTGCTGACCAGCGACATTGACCCGCGGGACCGCGCGTTCTGCGTCGGCGAGCGTACCTCGGAAGGTTTCTTCCGCATTCGCGGCGGAATCGAGTCGGCCATCGCCCGCGGGCTGGCCTACGCTCCTTATGCCGATCTGATCTGGTGCGAAACTTCGCATCCCGATCTGGAGGAAGCACGCCGTTTCGCCGAAGCCATTCACGCCCAGTATCCGGGAAAGGCGCTCGCCTACAACTGCTCCCCCAGTTTCAACTGGCGCAAGAATCTGGATGAAGCGACCATCGCGCGCTTCCAGCCGGAACTGGCGCGCATGGGATACAAGTTCCAGTTCGTAACCCTGGCGGGCTTCCACGCGCTGAACCTCAGCATGTTCGAACTGGCGCGGGGATACAAGCTCGCGGGCATGACCGCTTATTCGCGTCTGCAGGAAAAAGAATTCAGCCGCGAGACCCAGTACGGGTACGAGGCCGTGAAGCACCAGCGCTTTGTGGGAACGGGCTACTTTGACCAGGTGCAGCAGGTGATCAGCGGAGGGCTGGCGTCGACCACGGCGTTGGCGGGATCCACCGAAGCGGATCAGTTCGCGGAAAAGAAGCCGCTGCTGCGGCCGGAACACGGTCCCGACGCGGCCTGCCAGCCCATTCTCGGCGACTGTCCGCAGGCGCCGGTCACCATTGACCTGGGTCCAGAGGAGATGCTGATGCCGTCCGGCGACTAAACGGTCGCAGTCATCGGGGTCACACTGCACGAAAGGGCCGGTCCGCAAATGCGGACCGGCCCTGTTGCATTGCGCGGCACAGGTAGCGCCGGCATCTTGCCGGCTGTCCCGAGGGCGTCTCGCCCTCGGCGCGGGCGGGGACGCCCGCCCCTTCGACTTCGCTCAGAGCAGGCTGCCAGCCGCCGGGACGGCGGCGCTACTTCTGTAGCACTCATTCCCGCCTTCGAATTCAGCTAAGCAAGCACGCCGGGAACCGCATCGATCGATCGCAGCGGCTGCTGGTGGGTTGCGGCGCCATTTAGCGTGGCGACCGCTCGAGGCAGTATCTCCAGAAAGCGATCGGCCTCCTGTTGCGTGTTGAAGCGGCCCAGGCTGAGACGCAGCAGACCACGAGCGCCTTCGTCGTCGTATCCCATGGCCAGGAGCACACCGGAGGGCTCCCCGGAATGGTTGGCACTACAGGCGCTGCCCGCTGAGATCGCGACACCCGCAGCATCAAGGGTTGCCAGAAGCTTGCCGACTTCCCGCTCTTGGCCGTGGAGTCCGAAACTCAGATGGCCAGGCAAGCGCTGGACCGGATGCCCGAAGAGATAGGAATGAGGCAGCGCCCGGGTGAGTTCTCTGGCGATGCGCTCGCGGAACTGCGCGAGGCGCGTTGCCTCGCCGGCTAGTTCTTCCCGTGCGATGGCTGCCGCCGCGCCAAAACCGACAATTCCAGCGACGTTTTCTGTGGCCGACCGCAGGCCGCGCTCTTGTCCGCCTCCGAAGACGATCGGCGACAAGCGCACGCCCTTGCGGACGTAGAGCGCGCCTACGCCCTTCGGCCCGTGTAGCTTGTGCGCCGACAGAGAGAGCAGATCGACATGCAGGCGATTCACGTCGAGTGGAATCTTTCCCGCGGCCTGCACCGCGTCCGTATGAAACAGCACGCCGTGCAGTTTGGTGAGGTGAGCGAGTTCCTCGATCGGCTGCAGCGTCCCCACCACGTTGTTCGCCGCCATGATGGAGACCAGGGTCACGTTCGACTGCAGGGCGCGCAGCAGACTTTTATGCTCGACAAGTCCATCTGCGTCGACGGGAAGATGAGTAATCTTCGTTCCCGACTCGGCGAGGAACCGGCAGGTCTCGAGGATCGCGGCATGCTCAATCGAAGTCGTGACGATGTGTCCAGGACGGCCGCTCGCGCGCACCGCGCCGATGAGTGCCAGGTTGTCAGCCTCGGTGCCGCTCGCGGTGAAGATGATTTCGTCCGGGTCGGCGCCGATCAGCGAGGCCACCTGCGCGCGCGCCGTCTCGACGGCCTCGCGGGCGATGCGACCTTCATGATGAAGGCTCGATGGATTTCCAAACGCGCCCCCAAGAAACGGGCCCATCGCCGCGAGTACCCGAGGATCGAGCGGCGTGGTGGCGGAATGATCAAAATAAATTCGCGGATTCATGGTGCTTCTCCAGCCTGGCTGCGCTGGGCCCTGCGCGCCCTAAAAACACGAATGCCTCATCCGGGATGTAGGGACGAGGCAAATGCTTACCGAGATCTCATGTCCCCCGCAAACCGGGCGGGAATTGACACCAAATGATCAGGCTGGTTCCTGATCCGGTTGTCGTGGCTTCTACGGGCCCGTTACCCTCAGCCACTCTGCATGAGACTACGGTTCGTTCAGGCACGAATGCCGGAACGCACTCCACGATAGGACGGGCGAGGAGCGGTGTCAAGGACTAATGCCCGGCGGCTACGCCTCGCTCCTTCGTGCGCCTTCGGGCCTTTCGCGGTGTCATTCTTTCTCGCCGCAACAGCTTCCGTCCGCGCCAGCCTGCTTTGCTATAATGAAATGCTGGCTGACCGTTGCGGTTCATACCAGTGCGGAAGTGGTGGAACTGGCAGACACACCATCTTGAGGGGGTGGCGCCGAAAGGCGTGGGGGTTCAAATCCCCCCTTCCGCACCATGATTTCTGTCCGCGTGGTGTCAGGACACTCCGCGGGGTCGCGACTGTGACTAGAACATTCGCCTGAGCGTTAGGAAGATTCCAAACTTATGATTTACCTCATCACTACGATTCACATCATGGTCTGTTTCTTCATTATCATTGTGGTTTTGCTGCAAAGCGGCAAGAGTGGCGACATTTCCGCGGCTTTCGGCGGGCAGGGCAGCCAGACGGCGTTCGGTCCTCGCGGCGCGGCCAGCGCGCTTTCCAAAGCCACCACCTGGTCGGCGGTGGCGTTCATGATCACTTCCATCACATTGTCGGTCTACTCCTCCAGGCGTGGCGGCCCGACCTCCGTGTTGCAGGGCTTGAAGTCGCAACCGGTCAAGACGCAGCCTGCGCCGGCGCAAAAGCCCGCGACTCCGCCAGCGCAAAAGAAGTAAGACGCAGTTCGCCAACCGTTTTCGCGGATTGCGCGCGCCGGTTTCCACGAATCGGTGGAAGACCAACCTCATACGGCCTGCGGCCTAGCCCCTGTGCAGTCCCGCGCTCTCTACAGATTCCCCAGTAATTGTATTTGCCTGGCGGAGGATGTACCATCCGTGTAGCGGTTTTAAGCGGAGGTATCTCTATGTCGGATCGTGACAGCAATAGTTTTGTGTGGTTCTTGGCAGGGCTGGGTTTGGGAGCGCTGGCGGGAGTGCTCTATGCGCCGCGCTCGGGCAGCGAGACGCGCGAACAGCTGCGTGCGCGCGCCGAAGAAGGCCGTGACTATGTGCGTAGTCGTGCGCGAGAGGCGCGCGAACAGGCGGCGCAGTGGGCCGACCGTGGTCGCGACGTAGTCACTCAGCAGAAAGAACAGTTCCGCGCTGCCTACGAGGCGGGTCGTCAGGCCTATCACGAAGCCACGACGGAGACGGGCGCGCCCAAGAACTTGTAGGCACGACCGCGCCGGCTTCCCCCTTTTCGAGCGGGGCGCTCGATGGAATTTGCCGGAGCATACTTTATGGACAAACTCACTCCTCTGTTTATCTTCCTGACCGGGGCTGCGGTCATGTTGCAGGCCGGCGTCCTAATGGCCATGTACTTGGCCATGCGCAAGAGCGGCGCGCGCATGGAAGCCCTGGCGACGGAAGTGAAAACCAAAGTGCTGCCCGCGGTCGAGCAGGCAGAGGCGATGCTGGCGGAACTCCGCCCCAAACTACAGGTGATCGCCGAAAACTTGCAGGACTCGACCACCGTGCTTCGCGAGCAGGTGCAACGCGTGGACGCGACCGTCAAAGACGCGGTGGACCGCGGCCGCCTGCAGATCATCCGCGCCGACGAACTGCTCAGTCGTACGCTGGATCGCGTGGAGCAGACCTCCGATATGGTCCACAACACGGTGATTTCGCCGGTTCGCCAGCTTTCCGGGCTGATGCAGGGAATCACAGTGGGTCTGGAGTTTCTGTTCGGCGGCCGCCGTCGCCGAAACGGCGGCAGCCGCGGAGAGCGGCGGCCGGTGCCGCAGGATGAGATGTTCATCTAGGTCGCGGGGAATACGCTGCGGTTCATACTGATTTTTCTCACCCTTTAAGACAGGCATACTCCCATGCTGCGGTTTCTCTCCGTTCCCCGCCATCGTGTCGTCGCAAACACTCTGCTCGTTGGCAACTTGATTCTTCTTACTGTCTCGCTCCTCGCTCAGGACAAGGTTGTCTGGAGTGATCAGGAGAAGCCCATCGTCGAGCAGTTGCACGGCCTGCGCAAGCTCGACGACACGGTGCGCGCCCGCACGACCAAGGATCTCGCGCTGCACATCCGGCAACTGCCAATCGTTCCCAACAAGCTGCGGCTCGCGGGAGCGTTGGCAGGCCTGTCAACCGAAGGCGACTTCGGGCGCGACACTTTACAGGAGGTCACCACGACTCTGGCCACGGCGCTGCGCGAGCAACCTCCCGCGGGAAAGGCCGGCGAGCCTGATTTTCTTTACATGGAACTGGCCTCTCTGGTGCGCTACGAGCATATGCAGGCGGCGTCGGAGAATCCTCAGTTTGCGGCGGCGATGGCGAAGCTGGAAGCGGACGATACCAAGCGTCAGAACGCCGACTTCACGCTCGCTGATTTGCAGGGGAAGGCCTGGCATCTGCAGGACCTGCGCGGCAAGGTGGTTCTGGTAAACTTCTGGGCGACGTGGTGCCCGCCGTGCCGCAAGGAAATGCCCGACTTGGATGCCCTGTATAACAAGTTTAAGGATCAGGGCTTCGTCGTGCTGGCGATCTCCGACGAAGAGGCCGCGAAGGTTTCGCCGTTTATTAGTGAGCGGAAAATCAGCTATCCCGTGCTGCTCGATCCCGGACGAAAGGTGAATGACGCTTTCATAGTGGAAGGAATCCCCAAGAGCTTCGTCTACGACCGGAGCGGCAAGATGGTTGCCCAGTCGATCGACATGCGCACCCGAAATCAGTTTCTGGAAATGCTCGCGCAAGCGGGACTACAGTAGAGGTCGATGCGTTATCTGGTTCGAGCCCGCATGAAACCTGGTCGTGAGGCTGATCTGCTCGAAGCCATCGAGCAAGAGACGTTGGGCCTAGGATCGGTCGCCGAAGGCGAGTATCTGCGCAACATGCAGGAGGCGCGCCTTTGCTCGGATCAGACGGCACGCTGGGTGGAAGTCTGCTACTGTCCCACGCCGTTGCAGGAAGAGCGGTCCTACTGGGAAGAATATTTCGATCTGACGCGAGTGCAGGATGCGCACGACCGCCGCAAATGCCGCGACGAGAACGGGACTGAGCCCTGGTCGTGCGGAGAGTGCGACTGCACGGCGCGGCTGGAAGAGAAACTGAAGGCGTCCGGCACAGCGTTTCTCGACGAACTGCGTACCAAAACCTGCTCAGCCAAGCTGCGGCAGCGTTGATGCAAGCTGGTTCAAGTCCTGCGCCACTTCCCTATTGCAAGTTGCGCAGGCAGCGAATCTCATCCCGGACAACTATTCGATCCAGCCGCCACCGACCACTATGTTGCCATCGTAGAAGACCGCCGCTTGTCCGGGAGTGATAGCGCGCTGGGGCTCGTCGAAGGTGACGAGGATTTCGTCGTCGCCAGTTCTTTCAATCACTGCCGGGGCGGGCTCATGGCGATGGCGAATCTTTACGGTCACGCGCAGAGGCTCGCGCAGCTCGTCGACGGCGATGAGGTTCACGCGGCGGGCGCGCAGGGTGCGCGAATAGAGATGCTCTTCCCCTCCCACCACAACCTGCTTGTTGGCGCCGCTGATCTGGATGACATAGAGCGGCGAGCCAGTGGCCACGCCAAGTCCCTTGCGCTGGCCCACGGTGAAGTTGTGAATGCCTCCGTGTTCGCCGAGGACTTCGCCGTTCGTGGTCACTAAGTCGCCGCCGGTTTCCGGCAATGCCTCGCCCTGCTCGGCGAGGTAGGCGTCGATGAAACGCTTGTAGTCGCCGCCGGGGACGAAGCAAATCTCCTGTGAGTCGGGCTTCTCCGCGAGCGCGAGGCCGTGCTGGCGGGCGAGTTCGCGGACTT